>NZ_JBFANM010000004.1:0-256157 GCF_040674815.1 Nonomuraea sp. NPDC049709 | reverse complement strand
CGGTAGACGACCGGGTTGATAGGCCGGAGGTGGAAGCACGGTAACGTGTGGAGCTGACCGGTACTAATAGGCCGAGGACTTGACCACAAAGCATACTTTCGAGTTTTTGCTCGCGTCCACTATGTGATTCTGAGGCAGCAAGCAGTGTGCTTGTGTGTTTCATAGGGTTACGGCGGTTATGGCGGGAAGGAAACACCCGGTTACATTCCGAACCCGGAAGTTAAGCTTCTCAGCGCCGATGGTACTGCACTCGGGAGGGTGTGGGAGAGTAGGTCACCGCCGGACAATCTTTATGGGAGGGCCCCGACGCCAACGCGTCGGGGCCCTTTTTTGTGTGCAATGAGGGCCACCCCCAGCAGCTGAGGTGGCCCTCTCTTGCGTTCGGGGACCTGAAGGTCAGGCGCGTTGCCACAGGGCGGGGACGTTGGGTGGTTCCCAGCCGGCCTGTGACTGGTGCCCCTGCAGGCACCGGTACGCCGCGCCTCCATACGTGACCTGGTCACCCGCCTGGTAGGCCACCCCAACCCGCCAGGTGCCGCCGCCCGGAGGCGGACTCGTCGGGGCGTCCGTGGGCGGTACGCCCGGGACGTTGAGCACGAAGTCGAACGTGGCCTCCCTGCCCGTCCCCACCGTGCGCACGTTCATGAGCAGGGCGGGGTCGAAGAGGGTGTCGGTGTTGTTGCGGGGTTCGCCGGGGAAGTAGAGCTGCGTCGTCAGGACCGGCCGCCCTGGGGCCTGCGCCTTCACGTGGATGTGCAGCGTACGCCCCGGATAGAGGCCGGGCACGATGGTGGTGAGCTTGAAGGCGCCCTGGGCGTTTGTGTACTGGTGACCGCGGAAGTTGTACGTGACGTTGTCGTACGCGCCGTTCCTGTCGGCCTGCCAGAAGTCCAGCAGCACGTTGGCCAGGGGCTGGCAGGCCAGGCCGAAGACGTACCCGCTGACCGTCAGCGCCGTGCCCGTGCCGGGGAGGACTGTGCGCTGGGGGGAGCTCGGCTTGAAGTAGGGACCCTCCGTCTGCGGGGGTGTGGGGTCGTCGCCGTCGTCGCAGGAGGGGGTGGGGGTGAGCGGTCCGCCGCGGCCGGCCGCCTTCCGCGCCAGGGCCGGGACCTCTCCGACCAGTAAGGGTACGGGTGCCGCTATGAGAGCCGCCTTGAACAGCGTCTTTCTGCTGATGCCGCCTTGCTTGTCCGCGCGAGTGTGCTCGCCTTCCACGATGGCCTCCTCTTGAGCGGCCCGCCGGGGGTGGGGCGGGCTGTTTCCCAACGTGGCATCCCGGCCGTCGCGGTGAGTACCCTCCACTTTTCCATATGGTCCGCAATATGTTCGCCCCGCGTACGGAGCGCTATCGGCGGTCAGTAGGGTTGAGGGGTGGATTATCGTGCGGTTGAACGCGCGATCATGGATCGTGGCGTCGAGTGGGATTTCGAGCCGACGCTCGATCGGATCGCGGCTCTTCTTGACCTGCTCGGCTCGCCGCAGCGGGCGTACCCTGTCATACACATCGCCGGCACCAACGGCAAGACCAGCACGGCGCGGCTGGTCGAGGCCCTGCTCAGGGAGCGCAACCTGAGGGTGGGGCGGTTCACCAGCCCGCACCTGGTGTCGATGCGCGAGCGGATCACCGTGGACGGGGAGATGCTCAGCGAGGAGCGGTTCAGCCAGGTCTATGAGGAGATCATTCCTTATGTCGAGCTGACCGACACCCAGGGGCGGCGGATCCAGTTTTTCGAGCTGCTGACGGCCATGGCGTTCGCGGCGTTCGCCGACACGCCGGTCGACGTCGCCGTCGTGGAGGCCGGCATGGGCGGGTCCTGGGACGCCACGAACGTGGCAGACGGGACGGTGTCGGTGGTCACGCCGATCTCGCTCGACCACACCGACCGGCTCGGCCCCGACATCCCGAGCATCGCCTCGGAGAAGGCGGGCATCATCAAGCCCGGCGCCACCGCCGTGTTCGCCCAGCAGGAGCTCGCCGCCGCCGAGGTGCTGATGCGGCGGGCCGCCGAGGTGGGCGCGGTCGTCGCGCGCGAAGGGCTCGAGTTCGGGGTGCTGAACCGCGAGGTGGCGATCGGCGGGCAACTGCTCACGCTGCGCGGGCTCAAGGGTGTCTACGAAGAGGTCTACCTTCCGCTCTACGGTGCTCATCAGGCGAGCAACGCTGTGTGCGCGCTGGCCGCCGTCGAGGCGCTCACGGGCGGTGACGATCCGCTCGACGTCGAGCTCGTCCGCCAGGCGTTCGCGCAGGCGTCCTCCCCGGGGCGGATGGAGGTCGTCCGGCGCACCCCGACGGTCGTGATCGACGCGGCGCACAACCCGGGTGGCATGCAGGCCACCCTGGAGGGGCTGCACGAGGCGTTCGACTTCGCGAAGATGATCGGCGTGGTCGCGGTCATGCGCGACAAGGACGTCGCGGGGCTGCTGGAGCTGCTGGAGCCGATCCTCGAGGAGATCATCGTCACGCGTAACTCCTCGCCCAGGTCCATGTCCCCGGAGGAGCTGGCGGCGCTGGCGGTGCCGCTCTTCGGTGAGGATCGCGTACACGTCGTCGACCGGCTCGACGACGCCATCGACAGGGGCATCGGCATCGCCGACGCCGCAGGCGAGTTCAGCGGCACTGGCGTGTTCATCACGGGGTCCGTCGTCACGGCGGGTGACGCGCGGCAGCTGCTCAAGGCGGACGGCACATGATGAATTTCGCGGTCACCCCCGGCATGCGCAGGCTCGGCGCCAGCGTGCTCGGCATGGAGGCGATCGTCGCAGGGCTCATTACGCCCGTGGCGATCGCCGTGGTGGGGGCGGAGCCCTGGCTCGCGGTGACTGTCGGCATCGGTCTCGCCGTGTTGTGCGTGGTCGCCGCGGGCCTGCTCAAGAGGCCTTTCGGCTACGTGCTCGGCAGCCTCGTACAGGTGCTGGCCATCTGCGCGGGCTTCCTCGTTCCGACCATGTTCTTCCTCGGCGCGATCTTCGCGGCACTGTGGATCACGGCGATTATGGTCGCTCGCCGTGTCGAGGGCGCTACTTCCCGCTAAAGTCGGCCAACATGGCCGTCCCCCCGATTTCGCGGCCGCCGCATCAGGCGCGCCTCGGACATCAATGGTTGCTCGACACCTTGCTCGGGCTGCTCGTCGTCGCGTCGCTGCCCCTGGCGGTGGTCGCGATACCCAACACGCTCTCCGTCGTCGCCAGGCTGCTGCCCGGCGACCTCGACCAGGCCGGGCTCATGCGTACGCACGGGCTCGCCCTGCCCGCGCTGATGCTGACCGTCCCGCTCGCGGCCGCCGCGCTGCGCCGCGTTCCGGTGGCTCATCTGCTGGTCGGAGGGCTGGCGCTGATGGCGCTGTCCGAAGCCGCCGGTGGTTACGCGGGCTCCGAGCTCGTGGTCGGCGCGGTTCGGGTGGCGCGGGGCATCGGTGCCGGGCTGATCCTGCCCGCCACACTGGCGGCCGTGTGGGACCGCGTGCCGGCCCTGCGGGCGCTGTGGGTGGGGGTGTTCAGCCTGAGCCTGCTCACGGCGCAGGCGCTGGCGCTGTGGCCGCTCGACGAGGTGGACAGCTGGCGGGTCACGCTGCAGCCGTACCCGCTGGTGACGGGGGTCGCGCTCGGCCTGGCCGCCGCTCACCTGGCGGTGTGGATGTTGTCCGGGAGGCCCGCCGCGCCCGGTCCTGTCGGCCGCGAGGGCAGCCGGCTGCTGCTCTCCGCCGTGCCCGCGGCGGGGATCGCGGCCGTGGCGATCAGCACGGCCAGCGAGGGGTGGCGGGCCGTCCCCGTGATCCTGCTGGCGGTCGTGGCGGTCGTGGGGCTGCTGGCGCTGGCTTCGATCGGGGCCGCGGAGAGCCGTACGCTGGCGTTCACGATGGTGGCGGTCGGTGTCGTGCTGCTGCCCAGCGCCGCTCAGGTCACGCTGGTGGAGATGGGCGGTCTCGGCGGGCCGGGGCTGCGGGGGCTGTGGGTGCCGTACACCGTGGCCGGGCTGCTCGCGATCGCCTCCTCGGTGGCGGTGCGGCTGTTGTGCCGGACGTCCGGGCGCTGGCTGGCGCCCCTGGGGTTGCTGGCCATGGTCGTCGGGCTGTGCTCGGTGCGGCTCGTGGTGCCGTCCGCTGACGGGCTGGTGCTGGCGGTGCCGTTCAGCCTGCTCGCGGCCGGGGCGGCGGTGGCGCTGACGGCCGCGCTGCAGGATGTCGGCATCGGTACGGCGACGTTCGGGCTGTCGCTGTGCTGCGCGGGCGTGCTGGCGGGGTTCCTGCTCGGCACGGGGGTGCAGATGTCGATGCTGGACGGGGTGCGCTCGGCGCAGGAGCTCGTCGACAGCTTCGTGGGTGCGCTGCACTGGTGGGCGTTGATCGGCGGGTTCCTGGTGGTGGCGATCATCGTGCTGGCCGCCGTGATGGCGCGGCGTCCCGGGCGGGGGTCGCCGGGTGGGGAGGGCGACGAGCCTGACACACCGCCCGTTCCCTGCGCGGGCATGCCCTCTCCCAGGGACGTGCTGCTCGTACGGGCGCCGGAGCGCACCGATGCCGAGGATGGCGGGGACGACGAGGACCGGCCTACCGGGGCGATCCCGCGTGTCGTACTGCCCGTGTCGGCCAAGGGCGCGTTCGGCAGCGCCGAGACCGCCGGTGAGGGTGAGGGGCGGTCCGCGCCGGCGGTGCCGCCGCAGGGGCATTCGCCCGAGGACACCGCTTCGTCGTAAGGAACTCGTGGCCCGGGCTTCCCGCGGGGAAACGAGGGCAGGGGCTCGGGACGGTAAGCTGAGGGCCCTGCTACGGCGACGTGCGGGCAAACGTGCCCCGCGAGCGTCCTCGCGGCCCGCAGCCGCGACCCCACTCTGTTCGAAGGAGAACTTCAAGTGTCCGAGCGCACTCTTGTCCTGATCAAGCCCGACGGGGTTAAGCGCGGCCTCATCGGTGACGTGATCGCCCGTGTGGAGCGCAAGGGCCTCAAGGTCGTGGCGATGGACCTGCGCACCCTCGACGCCGACACCGCCAAGGCGCACTACGCCGAGCACTCCGAGCGGCCGTTCTTCGGCGAGCTCGTCGAGTTCATCACCTCGGGGCCGCTCGTCGCCCTAGTGCTCGAGGGTCCGCGCGCCGTCGAGGCCTTCCGTGCGCTCGCCGGCGCGACCGACCCGGTCAAGTCGGCTCCCGGCACGATCCGCGGCGACCACGCCCTCGAGATCGGCGAGAACGTCGTCCACGGCTCCGACTCGCCCGAGTCGGCCGCCAGGGAGATCAAGATCTTCTTCCCGGACCGGTTCTAGCCGATCCCGATCTCTCCCTCGCTCGCGCCGCGGCCTGTTCGTGGCGGTCCGGGGGAGGTTTGTTCCTCGCGCGCCCGTGCAGCTCCGGCTGTGCGGGCGCGTGTGCTTTGCAGTAGGGCCTTTCTGGTTCTGTGCGGCACTTTCTGCGAGGTCATTTCTGTCGGTGACCGGCCGTATGGTTGCTCGCGTCGCCGGTGGTTCGGGAGCCGGTGTTGCGGGGCGGATTTTGTCGGGCGCTTACCGTAGGGTTCCTCAGGGTTGATAGTTGGATCGTTCCAGCGCTCGGTCGGATGTTGTGGTGCAATCCGGGCAAAATTGCGGTTGAGGTAGGGGCTGGAGATTTTTGACGGGCGCGATGGCTCATTGCGCCCATCGGTGGGTACGTCACGTTACGATTCGAATTCAATCCGTAGTCACTCGCGAACGACGTTACGGAGGGCTCCGTTCCCCATGGGCAGCAAGCTCGCGTTCCTCGGCCGTGACATGGCGGTCGACCTGGGCACCGCCAACACGTTGGTCTACGTGCGTGGCCGCGGCATCGTGCTCAATGAGCCGTCAGTCGTCGCGATCAACACCGCGACCGGCAAGATCGTGGCGGTCGGCATAGAAGCCAAGCGAATGATCGGTCGTACGCCTGGCAATATCATCGCGGTCCGCCCGCTCAAGGACGGCGTGATCGCAGACTTCGACGTCACCGAACGGATGTTGCGATATTTCATCCAGAGGGTGCACAAACGCCGGCATTTCGCAAAGCCGCGCATCATCATCGCCGTGCCCAGTGGCATCACGAGCGTTGAGCAGCGGGCGGTGAAAGAGGCCGGATACCAGGCGGGTGCCCGGAAGGTCTACATCGTCGAGGAGCCCATGGCCGCCGCCATCGGGGCAGGGCTGCCGGTGCACGAGCCGACCGGGAACATGGTGGTCGACATCGGCGGGGGCACCACCGAGGTGGCGATCATCTCGATGGGCGGCGTGGTCACGAGCCAGTCGATCAGGATTGGCGGTGACGAGCTCGACCAGGCGGTGATCGCCTTCGCCAAGAAGGAGTACTCGCTGATGCTGGGCGAGCGCACCGCCGAGGAGATCAAGATCGCCATCGGCTCGGCGTGTCCCTTCGGCGAGGAGTCGCACGCGGAGGTGCGCGGGCGCGACCTGGTCAGCGGGCTGCCCAAGACGATCATCGTGTCGAGCGAGGAGATCAGGAAGGCCACCGAGGAGCCGGTCAACGCGATCGTCGACGCGGTCAAGACCACGCTCGACAAGTGCCCGCCCGAGCTGTCCGGCGACATCATGGACCGCGGCATCGCGCTCACCGGCGGGGGCGCGCTGCTCAAGGGGCTCGGTGAGCGGGTCAAGGCCGAGACGGGCATGCCCGTGCACCTGGTCGACAACGCCCTCGACTCGGTCGCCATCGGCTCCGGCAAGTGCGCGGAGGAGTTCGAGGCCCTCCAGCAGGTCCTGGTGCCGGAGTCGCGACACTGATGAGAGACTCACGCCGTGCCCGGCTGATCCTGGGAGTGCTGCTGACGGCGGCGCTGGTCATCCTGACCGTTGACCACCGCACCGGCGACAGCTCTCCGCTGCGCCCGCTGCGCGCGGCCGGGGCCTATCTGTTCGGCACGGCGGAGCAAATCGGCGGCGGGGTCGTCCGGCCCGTGGGCGGGTTCGTGCACGCGATCCTGACCGCGCCGAGCGCGAAGGATCGCATCGAAGCGCTCAAGGAGGAGAACGCCAAGCTGCGGTCCGGCCTGCTGGCCGGCAAGCTCGACGCCGACCGCGCCAAGGAGCTCAAGCAGTTGCTGGGGCTGGCCGGGGCCGGGGGATACCGGGTGGTGACGGGCACCGTGATCGCCAGGCGCGGCCAGCCGGGGTTCGAGGACGCCGTGCAGATCGACGTCGGCACGAACGACGGGGTGCGGCCGGAGATGACCGTGCTCAACGGCGACGGGCTGGTGGGCCGGGTCGTGCACGCCTCCTCGCGCACCTCGACGGTGGTGCTGATCAGCGATCCCGCCTCGGCCGCCGGGGCGCGGCTCGAAGGGGGCAAGGAGATCGGCGTCGTGCACGGGGTGGGGGAGCACGGGCGCCTCGTGCAGTTCCGGCTGCTCGACTCGACGGCGCCGTTGAGCAGGGGCGGGCGGATCGTGAGCTTCGGGTCGCAGCGCGGGACGCCGTACGTGCCGGGGGTGCCGATCGGGGTGATCGAGCGGGTGGAGTCCACACCCGGGGAGCTGACGCGGATCGCTTATGCCCGGCCGTACGCGGATCTGACTGCGCTGGACGCGGTCGGCGTGGTGGTGGAGGCGCCCAAGCGGGATCCCCGTGACGCCGTGCTGCCCGCCAAGGAGGGGGCGCGGTGATCGGGGGAGTCTCCGTGGTGCTGGCGCTGCTGGCGCAGGTGATGCTGGTCAACCGGGTGCCGCTGCCCGCCGGGGGCGCGCCCGACCTGGTGTTGCTGGCCGTCATCGGTGCCGCGCTGGCCCGGGGGCCCGCGCCCGGGGCCGTGCTCGGGTTCTTCGCCGGGTTGCTGGTCGACGTCATGCCGCCGTCCGCGCATCTGGCGGGCCAGTACGCGTTCGTGATGGCGCTCGTCGGCTACGTCGCCGGGCGGGGCGCGGGCGGGCCCGTGACCACCGTCGTGCTGTGCGTGCTGATGGCGCCGTTGCTGGCGGCGGCCGTGGGCGGGCTGATCTCCGATCCGCGGGTGACGATGTCCACGCTGACCGAGCAGGTGCCCGTCACGATCGTCTACACGCTGGTGGTCTCGCCGGTCGTGATCTGGCTGACCATGCGGGGCAGACAGGCGAGGTTCTCGACATGATGAGGATGCGGGCCCGGCTGCTGGTGCTGCACCTGCTCGTGCTGACGCTGCTCGTGGTGCTGGCCGTGCGGCTGTGGCAGGTGCAGGTGGTGCGCGGGCAGGAGTTCGTGACGCGGGCGACGGAGACCCGGACACGGGCCGTGATCGTGCCCGCCGTGCGGGGGCAGATCCTCGACTCGTCGGGACGGCCGCTGGTGCGCAACAAGACCGCGCTCGTGGTCTCCGTGGACAGGACCCGCCTGTCCAGGATGAAGGACGGCGGCATCAAGGTGCTGCGCAAGCTGTCCTCGGTGCTCGGGAAGCCGGTCGCGGACCTGCAGCAGCGCATCACGCCCTGCGGGCCGGGGGTCGGCAAGCCGTGCTGGACGGGGTCGCCGTACCAGCCGGTTCCGCTGGACGAGAAGGTGGACACGCGCGAGGCGCTGCAGATCCTGGAGCGGCAGGAGGAGTTCCCCGGGGTGACGGCGGAGATCCACTCTGTCCGGCAATATCCGGGGGGCCGGGCCGGGGCGCAGATGCTCGGCTACCTGCAGCCGGTCACCGAGGCGGAGCTGGAGAAGCGGGAGGGGCTGAAGGCCAGCTTCTCCGGGGTGGACCTGGCCGGGCGTGACGGGCTCGAATACGTCTACGACGACGCGCTGCGGGGCAAGGCCGGCCTGCGCAGGGTACAGGTCGACCGGATGGGCAAGGCGCTCGGGGTCGAGGAGCAGGTGACGCCCATTCCCGGCGACCATCTGGTGACCAGCATCGACTCGCGGGTGCAGGCGGTGGTGGAGAAGGCGCTCGGGAAGGCGATGAAGTCCGCCCCGGGGGCCGACGGAGGGGCCGGGGTGGTGCTCGACGCGCGTACGGGGCGGGTCGTGGCCCTGGCCAGCGCGCCCGGGTACGACCCGGAGATCTGGGGAGGCGGGATCTCGGCGCGCGGATACCAGTGGCTGCTGTCGGAGAAGTCCGGCAAGCCGCTCGTGTCGCGGGCGATCAACGGCCAGTTCGCGCCGGGTTCGACGTTCAAGATCTCGTCGGTGGCGGCGATGTTGCGGGCGGGCTATCCGCTGAACGGCCAATACTCCTGCCCGGGCTCGTACGCCGTGGGCGGCCGGGCCTTCAACAACTTCCGCGGCATCGCGCTGGGCACACTCTCCCTGCACACGGCGCTGGTCAAGTCGTGCGACACGATCTTCTACCGGGCGGCGTACGAGCAATACCTCAAGGACGGCGGGCGGCATCCGAAGAAGGCCACGAAGGAGGTGTTCGCCAACATGGCCAGGTCGTTCGGGTTCGGCAACCCGACCGGCGTGGACCTGCCCGGCGAGTCCTCCGGCCGGATCCCCGACCGGGCCTGGAAGAAGGACCTGTGGAACAAGACCAGCGCGGTCAACTGCGAACGGTCGCGCAAGGGCTATCCGGAGGTGAAGGACAGGGCGCGGGCCGAGTTCCTGAAGCGGCTGGCGCTGGAGAACTGCACCGAGGGGTTCCTGCTGCGGCCCGGTGACTCGGCCAACTTCTCCATCGGGCAGGGTGACGTGCTGGTGACGCCGATGCAGCTGGCCAGGGCGTACATGGCGCTGGTGAGCGACGGCAAGCTGCGCAGCCCGCGCATCGGGTGGGCGCAGGTGCGGCCCGACGGCAAGGTGGTCAGGACCATACCCGTGCCGGTGGTGGGCAAGTTGCCGCTCACCCAGAAGGAGCGCCTGTACATCAAGAACGCGCTCAGCCAGGTGGCCCAGGACGGCACCGCGGCGGGGGCCTTCGCCGGGTTCCCGATGAACAAGGTGCGGGTGGGTGGCAAGACCGGTACGGCTGAGGTCTGGGGGAAGAAGGACACCTCGTGGTTCGCGTCGTTCGCGCCGACGAAGAACCCGCAGTACGTGGTGGTCGTGATGGTGTCCCAGGGTGGGATGGGGGCGCAGACGGCGGCTCCGGCCGTGCGGGAGATCTACGAGGGGATCTACGGCATCAAGCGCAAGCCCGCCGTGCCGGGTGGGCGGCTGACCACGCGACTGCCGACGTTCTCGCCCGACGGGATGGTGGCCGGGGGATGAGCGGGCGAGTGGTGGCGGGGGTTGGGGCGATCCCACGAAAGTGCGGGCGTTCGGTGGGGGCTGGGGCGGTCCCACGGAAGTGCGGGTGTGCGGCCGGGGTGGGGTCGGTTGTCGGAGGGTGCGGGTGGGTGGTGTTCGGGATGCGCGGGGGTGTGGGGGTCGGGGTCGGGTCTGGAGCTTGGGGGATGCCTGGGTGGGTTGTGGTTCTAGGCGGGGTTGGGGTGGACTGGGGGATTTGTGGGGGCTTGGGCGTTGGGGTTGGGTTGGGGGTTGAGGGGTGATGGCGCGGACGGTGGCCGTTCGGCGGCCCTCCTTGTTGCGGCGGATGGCTCGCGAGAACTCGACGGTGCGGCGGCTCGACGGGCTGATGCTGGTCGCGGTGGCCGGGCTGTGCGTGATCGGCACGCTGCTGGTGTGGTCGTCCACCAGGACCTGGGCGCCGGGCTCGACGGGGCTGGTGAAGAAGCACCTGCTCAACGAGGTCATCGGCGTGGTCCTGTGCGGGATCGTGGCCATGGTGGATCACCGGGCGATGCGGGCGTATGCGCCTCTGGTGTTCCTGTTGTCCCTGGTGGGGCTGGGGCTGGTGATCACGCCGCTGGGGGCGACGATCAACGGGTCGCACTCGTGGATCCTGCTCGGCGGTGGGTTCGCGGTGCAGCCGTCCGAGTTCGCCAAGGTGGGGCTGCTGCTGATCATCGCGATGTTGCTGGCGCAACCGGCGGAGGGGACGGATCGGCCGCGCGGGCTCGACGTGGTGCTGGCGCTGATCGCCGCCGGGATCACGATCGGGCTGGTGATGCTCCAGCCGGACCTGGGTACGGCGCTGGTGCTGGGGGTGATCACGGCCGCGGGGCTGATCATCTCGGGGGTGCGCAAGCGGTGGATCGGGGTGCTGACGCTGGCGGCGGGCGCCGGGGTGTTCGCGGTGTTCTACTTCCAGATGCTGGAGCCGTACCAGGTGGCGCGGTTCACCGCGTTCGTCGATCCGAGCGTGGACCCGCGCGGGGTCGGCTACAACAGCACCCAGTCGATGATCGCGATCGGCTCCGGGCAACTGCTCGGGAAGGGGTTGCTCGGGGGCGGGCAGACGACCGGGCGGTTCGTGCCCGAGCAGCACACCGACTTCATCTTCACGGTGGCGGGCGAGGAGTTCGGGTTCCTCGGGTCGGTCACGGTGGTGCTGCTGCTCGGGGTGGTGCTGCTGCGCGGGCTGAAGATCGCCAGGCAGTGCGAGGACAGGTTCGGGACGCTGGTCGCCGGCACGATCGTGTGCTGGTTCGCGTTCCAGACGTTCATCAATGTGGGCATGACGATCGGGATCATGCCGATCACCGGGCTGCCGCTGCCATTCGTGTCATATGGCGGCACCGCCACCTTTGCCAATCTCATTGCGATTGGGCTTCTTCAAGCCATCAGGGTGCGAAGACAGTCGTTTAATTAGAGGTATGTTCTTGGCCTACTGCGATGAGTGCGAGGAGCGCTTTCTGCTGCCCGCGAACCATGTCATCGGCGTACACAACCTCCAGAGCGGTGTCATCGCCGTTGAGCTGACCTGCTACGAGGGGCACCACATCATGGTGCTCAGCGGAAACGACATCGACATCCCCGGACCTGCCACCGTCTGAGCGCCGCTACCCTGGACGGTATGCCTGTCGAGTCGATATTCCACCGCCTGGAAGCGCTGCTGCCCAAGGTGCAGAAGCCCATCCAGTATGTCGGGGGTGAGCTCAACTCGACCGTCAAGGACTGGGACTCCGCCGACGTGCGGTGGGCGTTGATGTACCCGGACGCCTACGAGGTCGGGCTGCCCAACCAGGGTGTGGCCATCCTCTACGAGATCCTCAACGAGCTCCCCCGCACGCTGGCCGAGCGCACCTACGCGGTCTGGCCCGATCTGGAGGCGCTCATGCGGGCCGAGGGCGTCCCGCAGTTCACCGTCGACGCGCACCGGCCGGTGCGCGCCTTCGACGTGCTCGGGGTCTCGTTCTCGACCGAGCTCGGCTACACCAACATGCTGACCGCCCTCGATCTGGCCGGCATCCCGCTGCTGGCCGTGGACCGCGGCGAGGACGACCCGATCGTGCTCGCGGGCGGCCACGCGGCCTTCAACCCCGAGCCCATCGCCGACTTCCTCGACGCGGCCGTGCTCGGCGACGGGGAGCAGATCTCCATCGCCATCAGCGAGGTCATCCGCGAGTGGAAGGCCGAGGGCAGACCGGGCGGGCGTGACGAGCTGCTGATGCGGCTCGCCGAGTCCGGCGGGGTCTACGTGCCGAAGTTCTACGACGTCGACTACCACGCCGACGGCCGCATCAAGCGGGTCGCGCCCAACCGGGCCGACGTGCCGTGGCGGGTGCACAAGCACACCGTGATGGACCTCGACGAGTGGCCCTATCCGAAGAAACCGCTGGTGCCGCTGGCCGAGACGGTGCACGAGCGGTTCAGCGTGGAGATCTTCCGCGGTTGCACGCGCGGGTGCCGGTTCTGCCAGGCAGGCATGATCACGCGTCCGGTGCGCGAGCGGTCCATCACCACGATCGGGGCGATGGTCGAGAACGGCATCAAGGAGTCCGGCTTCAACGAGGTGGGCCTGCTGTCGCTGTCCTCCGCCGACCACTCCGAGATCGCCGACGTGGCCAAGGGCCTGGCCGACCGCTACGAGGGCACCAACACCTCGCTGTCGCTGCCCTCGACCAGGGTCGACGCCTTCAACATCGACCTGGCCAACGAGTTCTCCAGGAACGGCAGGCGCTCGGGCCTGACGTTCGCGCCCGAGGGCGGCTCGGAGCGGATGCGCAAGGTGATCAACAAGATGGTCACCGAGGAAGACCTGATCCGCACCGTCACCACGGCCTATTCGCAGGGGTGGCGGCAGGTCAAGCTCTACTTCATGTGCGGGCTGCCCACCGAGATGGACGAAGACGTCCTGGGCATCGCCGACCTGGCCAAGAAGGTCATCCAGGCGGGCCGCGAGGCGACCGGCAGCCGCGACATCCGCTGCACGGTCTCCATCGGCGGCTTCGTGCCCAAGCCGCACACGCCGTTCCAGTGGGCCGGGCAGGCCGACCACGAGACCGTCGACCGGCGGCTCAAGGCGCTGCGCGACTCGCTGAGGGGCGACAAGCAGTACGGCCGGGCCATCGGTTTCCGCTACCACGACGGCAAGCCGTCCATCGTGGAGGGCCTGCTGTCGCGGGGCGACCGCAGGGTCGGCGCCGTGATCAGGGCCGTCTGGGAGGGCGGCGGCCGGTTCGACGGCTGGAGCGAGCACTTCTCCTACGAGCGCTGGATGGCCGCCGCCGACAAGGCGGGAGTCGACGTCGACTGGTACACCACGCGCGAGCGGGAGGAGAACGAGGTCCTGCCGTGGGACCACCTCGACGCCGGGCTCGACCGCGAATGGTTGTGGCAGGACTGGCAGGAGGCCGTCTCCGGCGGTGAGGTCGAGGACTGCCGCTGGACTCCGTGCTACGACTGCGGCGTCTGCCCGACCATGGGCACAGAAATTCAGATCGGTCCTACGGGGCGGAAACTCCTTCCTCTTACGGTGGTCTAGCGCGCTCAGTGGGCGAGCCGTGTCTCGGCGTACACGTTCACGCACCAGCGCGGCTTATCCTGAGACGAAGGAACTCTTACAAGGGAAGGACGACAAGCTCTGAAACCTGTTCCCGAAGGGCCTCCGCCCGCGCCCACGGTGCAGCGCCTGCGTGTGCGTTACGCCAAGCGCGGCCGCCTGCGCTTCACCAGCCACCGCGACATCTCGCGGGCCGTTGAGAGAGCGGTTCGCCGTGCCGGCATTCCGGTGGCTTTCAGCGCGGGCTTCTCGCCCCACCCGAAGATCTCCTACGCGGGCGCGGCGCCGACCGGCGTCGCCAGCGAAGCCGAATACCTCGAGATCGGTGTTACCACGCCGTGCGACCCCGACCAGGTCAAGCAGAGGCTTGACGAGTCGCTGCCGCCCGGGCTCGATGTGCTCGACGTTGTGGAGGCAGGTCCGGGGGGGCTGGCCGACCGCTTGGAGGTCTCCGACTGGGAGGTGCGGCTGCCCAGTGCCGATCGCGAGCTCGCCGAGGTGGCGGTGGAGAAGTTTCTCGCGGAAGGCACGGTGGAAGTCGAGCGCCTCACCAAGAAGGGGCCCCGCCGCTTCGACGCGCGGCAGGCGGTCCTGGGGCTCGTGGTGTCCGAGGGAACAGACAGAATCGCAGCTCAGGTGCTTGGAGAACCGTGTGTCATACTGCGCATGGTTGTTCGGCACATGACGCCTGCCGTTCGACCCGACGATGTGCTCACAGGGCTGCGCCTTGTGGCCGACTTCGCGCCGCCGGTTCCCCCCGAGGTGACCAGGCTGGCGCAGGGGCCGCTCGACGCCAGCACCGGTGGACTTGCTGACCCGCTCGACCTGGACCGCGACACCACGCGCGGCGGCGAGGCGGGACCGGCGAGTGAGCACGTCGCCGGTTAAGGAAGTGATCGGCGAGAGCCGGGCACGACCGCTGACAGGACTTGGCGCCGACGCCCCCGACTCGGGAACGCCGGCGGACAACGAGACACGAGGGCTCCTGCGCGGCGCGGCGACGCGCCCGGGAGCTGACGGGAGAGCGCCCGCATGCTCGATAACGAGCCCAACGCCGGGGCCACTGGCCCTGACGGGGAGACAATTGAACAGCCCAAGGTGACCAAGCGTCGCCGCTCCGCCAGCCGCCCCGCGGGTCCCCCGCCGGAGCTGCCCGAGGAGCCGGCCTCCGTTCCGGTCACAGTTCCCGCCGCGCAGGCGGCGCCGTCGGTGGCTGAGGTGCAGCCGGTGCAGCGCACCGCCGCTCAGCGGGCGGCGGGAGAGCCTGCGCCTGAGATTCTCGCGGCCGCCTCTCATGCGGCGACCGCTGGTACGGCTGCCGCCGGCACCGCTGGTGAGTCTGCTGCCGGTACGGCCGCCGCCGGTGCTGAGGCGCCTGCCGGCGTGGGCACCGAGGGCGGTGCGGTAACCCCCGAGACGGGGGCGGCGCCCGCCGGGGAGAGCCCGGTCGAGGCGGCCGTGGGCGATGCTGTCGCCGAGGCCGTGGCTGAGAAGCCGAAGAGGGCCGCCAGGACGCGGTCCACCGCCACGACGACGCGGCGGCGTACGACGAAGAAGGCCGCCGAGGCCGAGGCTGAGGCGCTCCCGGAGGAGGGGGCGCCCGCAGAGGCCGCGGTCGAGGCCGCCGAGCCGGTGAAGCGGCGCAGGACGCGTAAGAAGGCCGAGCCGGAGGAGGCCGTGACGGCCGCCGAGGTGCGGTCCGTGGAGGACTCCGCTGCCCGTGCCGGTGAGGTTCCGGCCGGTCGCGCCGAGGGTGCGGAAGTTGTGGCGCCCTCCGGCGGTGGCGAGGCCGCCGCGCCGTTCGGCGTCGAGGCGGGTCCCGGCGGCGACGCCGGAGCGACGGCTCGCGGCCTGGATGGCGGAGTGACGGCCGAGGCCGGTGCCGGCGCGGAGGCTCCCGCAGGTGCTGAGGCGGAAGCCGCCGCAGGGGCTGAGGTAGCGGGTCCCGCAGGGGCTCGCGCAGGTCGCCGGGCGGCTCGCACGGGTGCCAAGGCGGAAGGTCGCGCAGGTGGCCGGGTTCGCGCTGGGCGCGCGGCTGCCGCCGCCGGTGACGAGGATGCCGCTCGTGAGGCGGCCGAAGGTGTGGCGGCCGGCGCCGGCGACGTGCGTGCGGCTGCGGCGGGACAGGCGGCCGGTGACGTGACGGCGCAGGCCGGTGACGTGGCCGGCGGCGACGTCGCGGCTGTGGGCGGCGATGTGGCTGCCGCGGCCGGTGCCGGTCGGCGCGGTGGTGTCGAGGCGGAGGCCGGTGTGGCCGAGGACGCCGACGAGGACATCTTGGAGATCCTGCCGGAGGACGAGCCGCTCGACGACGAGCCCGCCGGTGAGGACCTCGACGAGGAGAACGTGCGGCCCAGCCTGCTCGCCGACCCGTTCGGGTTGTCCGCGCGCAGGCAGGACGAGCCGGGTGCCGCGTTCCAGCGGCCCGCGGCCATCTTCGCGCCGCTGTTCCAGGCGCCCGACCCGAGCCGCGCCAAGCCCGTCGTCACCCGGCGGGCCGAGCCGCCGCAGCCCGTCGCCGGGCCCGAGGAGGCCGAGGAGCCGGTCGACGAGACGGTGACCGAGGAAGAGACCGACGTCGACACCTCCGACGAGCAGGAAGAGGAAGAGGGCGGCGGCCGTCGCCGTCGCCGCCGCAGGGGCGGCAGGGGCCGCGGCAAGGCGCGCGAGCGTGACGAGGCCGAGGACGGCGAGGAGGCCGAGGAAGAGGCCGACGAGGAGCAGACCGAGGAGGGCCAGGAAGAGGAGGCCACCTCGTCCCGCCGTCGTCGCCGCCGCCGTCGCCGGGGTGGCGACGAGGGTGCCGAGCCGGCCACCGACGACCCGCCGAACACGGTGGTGCGCATCCGCGCGCCGCGCTCGGGCCGTACGGGCTCGCTCGACACCGCCACCGACGGCGTGCAGAGCGTGCGCGGCTCGACCCGGCTGGAGGCCAAGAAGCAGCGCCGCCGCGAGGGCCGCGAGCTCGGGCGCAGGCGCCCGCCGATCATCACCGAGTCGGAGTTCCTGGCCCGCCGCGAGTCCGTGGACCGGATGATGGTGGTGCGCAGGCAGGGCGACCGTACGCAGATGGCGGTGCTGGAGGACGGCGTGCTCGTCGAGCACTACGTCAACCGGGAGGCAAGCCAGTCCTACGTGGGCAACGTCTACCTCGGCAAGGTGCAGAACGTGCTGCCGTCGATGGAGGCCGCGTTCGTGGACATCGGCAAGGGCAGGAACGCCGTCCTGTACGCCGGTGAGGTGAACTTCGACACCGCCGGGCTGGAAGGCCAGCCGAAGCGGATCGAGTCGGCCCTGAAGTCCGGCCAGTCGGTGCTCGTTCAGGTCACGAAGGACCCGATCGGCCACAAGGGCGCCCGCCTCACGTCGCAGATCAGCCTGCCCGGTCGCTACCTGGTGTACGTGCCCGACGGCTCGATGACCGGGATCAGCCGCAAGCTGCCCGACAAGGAGCGCACGCGGCTCAAGAGCATCCTGAAGAAGGTCATGCCGGAGAACGCCGGTGTGATCGTGCGTACGGCGGCCGAGGGCGCCTCCGAGGAGGAGCTGGCCCGCGACGTGGCCCGGCTGTCGGCGCAGTGGGAGAGCATCCAGAAGAAGGCCAAGTCGGCCAGCCCGCCGGAGCTGCTGTCCGCCGAGCCCGACCTGACCATCCGGGTCGTGCGCGACGTGTTCAACGAGGACTTCACCTCGCTGGTCGTGCAGGGCGAGGACGCCTGGGACACGGTCGACGACTACGTCAAGTACGTCGCTCCGCACCTGGCCGAGCGCCTGTCGAGGTGGGACGGCGACCAGGGCGACGTGTTCGAGTCGTACCGGATCGACGAGCAGCTCGGCAAGGCGCTCGAGCGCAAGGTGTGGCTGCCCAGCGGCGGCTCGCTGGTGATCGACCGTACCGAGGCGATGACCGTCGTCGACGTCAACACCGGCAAGTTCACCGGCCAGGGCGGCAACCTGGAGGAGACCGTCACCAGGAACAACCTGGAGGCGGCCGAGGAGATCGTCCGCCAGCTGCGGCTGCGGGACATCGGCGGCATCATCGTCATCGACTTCATCGACATGGTCCTGGAGTCGAACCGCGACCTGGTGCTGCGGCGGATGCTGGAGTGCCTGGCCCGCGACAGGACCAAGCACCAGGTGGCCGAGGTGACCTCGCTGGGCCTGGTCCAGATGACGCGTAAGCGGGTCGGTCAGGGGCTGCTGGAGGCGTTCTCGACGCCGTGCGACTGCTGCAACGGGCGCGGCCTGATCGTCTCCACAGAGCCGGTCGAGACCAAGCCGGAGCCGCGTGGCACGCAGGGGAAGATGGCCATCGAGAAGACGGTCTCGGACAAGGTTTCCGCGGCCAAGGACTCCGCCGGCCGTGATACCGTGACCGGTGCGCTTGAAGACGTCCCGACCGAGGACGACCAGGCAAACCAGACTTCCGGCAGAGGGCGGCGACGCTCCCGCCGAGCCAAGTCGGCCGAGTAGCCTCGACCGGCTTCCGACGATCCGTCCGGTTCGCCTAGGGGCCCGTTAATCCGGTACCCTGGTGAACCGGTGCGTCAGGTGGCGTGCCCTGTTGGCGCGCTTACTCGGTTCGTCGGTTTGAGACAGGCCGAATGACAGGCGCAGCATTCGGCGGTCGCCTCTGCGTGAGGTGGCTGATGTTCGAAAAACAACAGTGAGTCAGTAGAAGGGTTCCGCGGTGTACGCGATCGTTCGTTGCGGCGGCAGGCAGCAGAAGGTCTCCGTCGGTGACGTCCTCGAGGTGGACAAGGTCGCCGGCGAGGTCGGCTCTTCGGTTTCGCTGCCGACGGTGCTCGTCGTCAACGATGGCGACGTGACCACCGAGGCGGGCAAGTTCATGGTCAGCGCCGAGATTCTCGGCGAGACCAAGGGCCCGAAGATCCGCATTCTCAAGTACAAGAACAAGACCGGTTACAAGAAGCGCCAGGGGCACCGTCAGCGGTACACCCAGGTGAAGATCACCGGTATCGAGCAGGCCTGAACGGGAGTTTGAGAGATGGCACACAAGAAGGGCGCGTCGTCCACCCGGAACGGTCGTGACTCCAACGCCCAGCGTCTGGGCGTCAAGCGCTTCGGTGGTCAGCTGGTCAACGCGGGCGAGATCATCGTCCGTCAGCGTGGCACCCACTTCCACCCCGGCGACAACGTCGGCCGTGGTGGCGATGACACGCTGTTCGCACTGGCCGCCGGTCACGTGCAGTTCGGTGTCAAGCGCGGCCGTCGGGCCGTGAGCATCGTTCCCGTCGCGGAGTAAGGTCTCCTCCTTCTCCGTCGACCTCGGGTTTGTTGCTTCAGGGGTGGATCGAACCGATCGGGTGTCGATCCACCCCTTGGCGTTTTCCGGGGTGTCTGGAGCGAACGGGGGGGGCGGGGCCGGTCGGCCTCGCTGTTGGAATGAGATGCCCCTGGTGGGGCGATGGAGGAAATGCCGGGATGCCGGACTTTGTGGACCAGGTGGTCCTGCACATCAGCGCCGGTGACGGGGGAAACGGGTGCGCCTCCATCCACCGGGAGAAGTTCAAGCCGCTCGGCGGCCCCGACGGGGGGAACGGCGGCCGGGGCGGCGACGTCGTCCTGGAGGTCGATCCCAACACGGCGACCCTGCTCGACTACCACCGCAGGCCGCACCGCAAGGCGGACAACGGCAAGCAGGGGCAGGGCTCTAACCGCGACGGCGCCAACGGGGAGGACGTGATCCTGCCTGTGCCCAACGGCACCGTGGTGAAGGACGCCGCGACGGGTGAGGTGCTGGTCGACCTCGTGGGGGCCGGCACGCGGTACGTGATCGCCCAGGGCGGGCACGGCGGGCTCGGCAACGCCGCGCTGGCCTCCACCAAGCGGAAGGCGCCCGGGTTCGCGCTGCTCGGCGAGCCGGGGGACGCGCTCGACGTCATGCTGGAGCTCAAGAGCGTCGCCGACGTGGCGCTGGTCGGGTTCCCGAGCGCGGGGAAGAGCTCGCTGATCGCGGCGCTGAGCGCGGCCAAGCCGAAGATCGCGGACTACCCGTTCACCACCTTGATCCCCAACCTGGGGGTGGTGACGGCCGGAGAGAACGTGTTCACCGTCGCCGACGTGCCCGGGCTGATTCCCGGCGCGTCGCAGGGGAAGGGGCTCGGGCACGAGTTCCTGCGGCACGTCGAGCGGTGCGACATGCTCGTGCACGTCATCGACTGCGCCACCATGGAGCCCGGGCGCGATCCGATCACGGACTACGAGGTGATCGAGGCGGAGCTGCAGGCGTACGGGAAGCTCGAGGACCGGCCGCGGCTGATCGTGCTGAACAAGGCCGACGTGCCGGACGCGCGGGAGCTGGCCGAGCTGGTCAAGCCGGAGTTCGAGGCCCGCGGGCTGAAGGTGTACACGATCTCGGCGGCCACGCATGACGGGCTGCGGGAGCTCACGTACGCGATGGGCGAGTGGGTCGCGGCGGCCCGGGCCAACAAGCCGGTCGAGGAGCCCACGCGGCTGGTCATCAGGCCCAAGCAGCTCGGGGACACCGGGTTCCGGGTGCGGCGGGTCAACGAGAACATGTTCCAGGTCACCGGGGAGAAGCCGGAGCGGTGGATCCGGCAGACGGACTTCACCAACGACGAGGCGGTCGGTTATCTGGCCGACCGGCTGGAGCGGCTGGGGGTCGAGGCGGAGCTGGCCAAGGCCGGTGCCGTGGCCGGGGCCGAGGTGGTCATCGGGCCGATGGAGGGTGGCTACGTCTTCGACTGGCAGCCCACGCTGAACGCCGAGTCGGTGCGGACCGGGCCTCGGGGGACCGACAACCGCCTGGGGTAGTAGCCCCGCCCCACACCTGCGTACGCACCGAGAGTCGCCCGTGCCCGTCCATGGGCTGGGCGGCTCGGTGCCGGGCGAGTGAGGCGCGGTGTGGAGATGTCGGGTGGCGGGGGCGGCGACTGCGGGTGCCGGGCGCGGGGGCGGCGTCTGCGGGTGCCGGGCGCGGTGGCGGTGTCTGCGGTGCCGGTGGGACTTGTGCTGCTGGGGTGGCACATGTCGGTGGGGTGCAGGTGTGGGGGGTGACGGGTCGGTGCAGTCGGTGTAGTCATTTGCCGGAAGCCCGAGCGGATAGGCTGCCAGACGTGCGGGAACAGATCAGCTCAGCGTCGAAGGTCGTTGTCAAGGTCGGCTCCTCCTCGCTCACCACCCCCCAGGGCATGATCGACGTCGATCGCGTCGATGCCCTTGTGGACGTGCTGGCGGCGCGGCGCCGTACCGGGACGCAGGTCGTCCTGGTCTCCTCCGGAGCGATCGCGGCGGGCCTCGGCCCGCTCGGGCTGAGCGCGCGACCGCGCGACCTGGCCACCCAGCAGGCCGCCGCCTCCGTCGGCCAGGGTGTGCTCGTGGCCCGCTACACCTCCTCCTTCGCCCGCTACTCCCTGCGCGTGGGCCAGGTGCTGCTGACCGCCGACGACATGATGCGGCGCGCGCACCACGCCAACGCCCAGCGCACGCTCGCGCGGCTGCTGGAGCTGGGCATCGTGCCCATCGTCAACGAGAACGACACCGTGGCCACCGACGAGATCCGCTTCGGCGACAACGACCGGCTGGCGGCGCTGGTGGCGCACCTGATCCACGCCGACGCGCTGGTGCTGCTGTCCGACGTGGACGCGCTCTACGACGGCCCGCCCAGCCGCACCGGCTCGCGGCGGCTGGCGGAGATCCGGGGGCCGGAGGACCTGGTCGGGGTCGAGCTGGGCAAGAACGGCGCGGCGGTCGGCACCGGCGGCATGGTGACCAAGGTGCAGGCGGCCAGGATCGCGACCGGGGCAGGCGTGCCCGTGGTGCTCACCGCGGCCGCTCACGCCGCCCAGGCGCTCGCCGGAGCCGACGTGGGTACCTACTTCCACCCTGGCGGCCGCCACCCCGGCACGCGCCTGCTGTGGCTCGCGCACGCCACCACCGGGCGCGGCCGCCTCCACCTCGACCAGGGTGCCGTGGAGGCCATCGTGGGGCGCCGCAAGTCGCTGCTGCCGGCCGGGGTGACGGGGGTGGAGGGTGAGTTCGCGGCGGGCGATCCGGTGGACCTGTGCGGCCCTCAGGGCCTCGTGGTGGCCCGCGGGCTGGTGAACTTCGACGCCACCGAGATCCCGGGCCTGCTCGGGCGCTCCACCCGGGAGCTGGCGAGCACGCTCGGTCCGGAATATGAACGCGAGCTGATCCACCGCGACGACATCGTCATACTGGAAGCCCACAGCTGACATCCCGATGAGGAGCACGCGATGTCCGAAGAGTTCCTGAAGGTCGCCCGCGCGGCACGAGAGGCCGCCGCCGAGCTGGCCCCGCTGCCGCGGGCGCCCAAGGACCGGGCGTTGCGCGCGATCGCCGACGCCCTGGTCGCCCGCGCGGCGGAGATCGTCGAGGCCAACGCCCCGGACGTCGAGCGGGCCAGAGAGCAGGGCACGTCCGAGGCGATGATCGACCGGCTGCGGCTCGACGAGGCCCGGGTCGCCGCCATCGCCGAGGCCGTCCGCCAGGTGGCCGACCTGCCCGACCCCGTCGGCGAGGTCGTCCGGGGCGGCACGCTGCCCAACGGGCTCGAGCTGCGCCAGCTCAGGGTGCCGCTGGGCGTGATCGGCATCATCTACGAGGGCCGCCCCAACGTCACCGTCGACGCCGCCGCGCTCTGCCTCAAGAGCGGCAACGCGGTGCTGCTGCGGGGCTCGTCGAGCGCCTACTCCTCCAACACCGCCCTGGTGGGCATCATGCAGGACGCGCTGGAGGGGACCGAGGTGCCCGCCGGGGCCGTCCAGCTCGTGCCCGGGCAGAGTCGCGACTCGGTCAAGGAGCTCATGCGGGCCCGCGGCCTGGTGGACGTGCTGATCCCGCGCGGCGGCGCGTCGCTGATCAACTCGGTGGTCGAGGAGTCCACGGTGCCGGTGATCGAGACCGGCGTGGGCAACTGCCACGTCTACGTGGACGCCGAGGCCGACGTCGACGTGGCGGTGCAGATCCTGGTGAACGCCAAGGCGCAGCGGCCGTCGGTGTGCAACGCCGCCGAGACGTTCCTCGTGCACGAGAAGGTGGCCGACGCGTTCGTGCCCAAGGCTCTGGAGGCGCTGCGCGAGGCGGGCGTGACCGTGCACGGCGACGAGCGGATCGCCGGCTACGGCACCGGCGTCGTGCCCGTCACCGAGGACGACTTCTACGCCGAATACCTCTCGCTCGACATCGCCGCCGCCGTCGTCGGCTCGCTGGAGGAGGCGGTGGCGCACATCAGGCGCTACGGCTCCGGCCACACCGACGCCATCGTCACCCGTTCCCAGGGGGCCGCGCGCAGGTTCGTCTCGCTCGTCGACTCGGCGGCCGTGGCGGTCAACGCGTCGACCAGGTTCACCGACGGGGGCGAGTTCGGGTTCGGCGCGGAGATCGGCATCTCCACGCAGAAGCTGCACGCACGCGGCCCGATGGGGCTGCCCGAGCTCACCTCGACCAAGTGGGTCTATACGGGTGAGGGGCATATGCGCACGTCAGAGGGCACGGTGACGGCCAGTTGACCGGCGTGTCGGCCTGACCGGCGCGGGGTGCCGTGGTTTGACTGGGGGACATGGAAATTGTCGTCGCCCTCGTCTTCTCGGCCGCGGTGCTGTTCGGCGCCGACCGGTTGCTGCTCTGGCTGGAGAGCCGCGGACACGTCAACTGGCGCAGGAAGGGACGCAAGCGGCTGTCGGAGGAGCCCACGGCCGGGCTCGACAGCATGCTCTCCGATCACACACGCCGATAAACCTTCGGCGTGCCTCAAGCGGCAACTCGCGTACCGGCGCTAGGGTTGTGTCCCTTATGGGCGCGCCGGGCGGGGAGGGACGGTGAGCAAGCTCGGCAAGGTCGGGCCGTACACCCTGGTCGAGCGGCTCGGCCGGGGCGGAATGGGTGAGGTCTACCTCGCCACCACCCGCCGTGGCGAGCATGTCGCGCTCAAGGTCCTGCATGACCTGGCCGAGGACGAGACCTCGCGCATCAGGCTGGAGCGCGAGGTCCGCGCGCTGCGCAGGGTCGAGAGCCCGTACGTCGCCAAGGTGCTCGACGCCGACCTGAGCTGTGCCCGCCCCTACCTGGTCATGGAGCACATCGAGGGCGCCACGCTGCTCGACCGCGTCCGCCAGAGCGGCCCTCTGGACGTGTCGCAGCTCGTCGACATGGCCCAGGGCATCGCCGCCGCGCTCGCGATCATCCACGCGGCCGGGGTCGTGCACCGCGACCTCAAGCCGGGCAACATCATCATGGGCACCTCGGGGCCGGTGCTGATCGACTTCGGCATCGCCCAGGTGCTCGACGCGACCCGGCTCACCATGACGGGCACGTTCCTCGGCACGCCGGGCTACACGGCGCCGGAGATCTTCGCCGACGAGCAGGTGGACGCGCCCGCCGACGTGCACGCCTGGGCCGCCACGGTGGCGTTCGCGGCGACGGGGCGGCCGACGTTCGGGCGGGGCACGGCCGAGGCGCAGATGTACGCGGTGCTGAACGGGCAGGCCGACCTCAAGGGCGTGCCGGTGCAACTGCTGCCGCTGGTACGCGCGGCGCTCAACAGGGAGCCCGGCAAGCGGCCCACGGCGGCGCTGCTGGCCGACCGGCTGTCCAGGCTGGCCCGGGCCACCAGCGCGGCCGATGCCGAGCCTCCCACCGCCGACGCGCCGGAGGAGGGCGGCCCGGCCGCCGGCCGGGGCACGACCGTGCGGAGCCGGCCGCCGGAGGAGGCCGCCGCGGCCCCCCGTGGCGAGGCCAAGGCCCGTAGCCGGCCCAACGTGGTGCCGGCCGAGGGCAAGGTGCCGCCGCCGCGCGGGCGTACCGGGAGCCGGCCCGTGCCCGAGGCGAAGGGCGCGGCGGTTGCGCGCAGCCGGGCCGAGGGGAAGGTGCCGGCGCCGCGGACCCGTACGAGTGCGGACGGGAAGTCCACGGGGGCGCGGGCCAAGGTGACCGCGCCCCGGCAGCGGACGGCGGCGGCCGTCAGGAGCAGGGCGGCGACGAAGCCGCAGACCGGGCGGAGGACCGGGCTCCGGGCGGAGTCGGCCACCACCCTGCCCGCGGGCAACGGCGCGCTGCTGCTGCTGGCGGTGCTGGCCGTGCCGTGCGTGGTGGCGTCGGTGATCCAGCCGATCGCCTCGATCGCGATCACGGCCGCGTTCGTGGTGCTGACCAGGACGTTGTGGATGGGCCACTGGATGGTCAGGAATCGCAGCTCACGGCGTACGCGGGTGGCGCTGCGGGTGCTGCTCTTCCCGGTCGCGCTGGCCGGGGCGGCCGTGACCGCCGCCGTGTGGCCGGGCGTGCCCGTCGCGGTGGCGTCGGGGGGAGCGCTCTGGGCCACCGGGGGTGGCCGGATCGACTCCGACTGGTGGCAGCAGGCCGCGCCTGTGACGGTGGCGGGTGTGGTGTTCGGGATGTTGTGCGGTGGGATCACCGGGCGCGAGATCGAGCGGATCGGGCAGCGACTGCCCGACCTGCGCAGGGAAGGGCTGCGCGCACTGGCCGTGCTGGGCGGGTTCGTCGCCCTGTGCGCGGCCGCCGTACGCGCTATCGCACTTCTGCTCTGACCCGTGATGGGTCAGTTCGCGTACGCCTGCGGCCCGCCGTTCCGCCACGGCGGGCCGACGCGGCTGAACAAGCAGGTCGGCCGCGTGGTGGCGGAACGGCTAGCCCTGTCCGCCGTCGCGGCGGGAGAAGCGGTTGAAGATGCGCTCGCCCGCGTTGACCGCGCCCTCGGCCACGTCACGCAGGACGCCGATGAAAGGATCCTGCGACTGCTGCCAGGACGCGCGGTAGGACTCGGCCGCGGCCTTGATCTCGTCGGTCACTCTCGCGTTGGGGTCGTCTTCCCTGCGGGGGTAGTCCCCGCCGATGATCCGCTCGTATTCGCCGCTGCGCTGCCACTTGTCCAGCTCCGCCACGCGCACCACCGCGAACGGGTGGGTGGTGCCGAGCAGGTTGAGGACCTTGAGGAAGCCGTCGCGAAGGTCGCCCGCGGTGTCGTATTCCTGGTACTGCTCCAGGAACGCCTCGATGTTCATCTCGTGGGTGTAGTCGCCGCCGGCCAGCTTCATCAGCGCCCGCTTGGCCGCCTCGGGGTCCTGCCCGACGAGCAGGCCGCCACGGTCGGAGGACAGCTCGGACTTGCGGTACCACTCCTCCAGGCCGGCGACGATCGCGCGCAGGCCGATGTAGCCGAGCGGGATCCAGGCGACGCGGGTGGCGAGGCGGGTGAGGATGTCGAGCATCGTCCGGTAGACCGCGTGTCCCGACAGGATGTGCGCGGTCTCGTGGCCGATGACGAAGCGCTGCTCCTCCTCGTTCATGAGGTTGAGCAGGCCGGTGGTCACGACGATGAACGGGTCGTCGAAGCCGATGGCCTTGGCCTGGACCTGCGGGTCCTGCTGGATGTAGATCTCGGGGATCCGGTGCAGGTCGAGCGTGTAGGCGGCGTCGCGGCCCATGTCGTAGACGGAGCGGAACTGGGTCTCGCTCACGCGCACGGCCGACGCCAGGTACATCAGGCGCAGCCTGCGCTCGCTGATGAGGCCGGACATCTGCTTCAGAACGGTGTCGAACCCACTCAACTTACGCAGAGCGACCAGGGCGGACCGGTCTGCGGGGTGTTCGTAGGCTCGGGACGAGATGCCGGGCAGTTGGACGCGGTTGCGGTCCGGGGTGGTCGTCATGCCCGGCATGCTACGTCCGCAACGGAAGTGATGCGCGGCCATCACGAAGGGGGGTCCCATCATGTTGTGGTAGAGCGCCCGCGTAAGGTCCGTTTCATGATGAACGCGCCTGGTGTGCAAGGGATGCGGCGAGTGGGGGTGATGGGTGGGACGTTCGATCCCATCCACCACGGGCACCTTGTCGCGGCCAGCGAGGTGGCTCACCACTTCCAGCTGGACGAGGTCGTTTTCGTGCCGACCGGACGGCCGTACCAGAAGTCGGAGCGCGAGGTGTCGGCGCCCGAGGACCGCTATCTGATGACCGTCATCGCGACCGCGTCGAATCCCCGGTTCTCCGTCAGCCGGGTGGACGTCGATCGTCCGGGGCCGACGTTCACGATCGATACTTTGCGCGATATTGCGGAAATTTACGGTCCGCAGGTTGAGCTGTACTTCATCACCGGTGCCGACGCGCTCGGCGCCATACTCGACTGGCAGGAAGCCGACGAGCTGTTCGAGCTGGCGCACTTCGTCGGTTGTACGCGTCCCGGGCACACGCTGCACGACCCTGGCCTGCCGGAAGGCCGGGTGACGTTGCTGGAGATCCCCGCGCTGGCCATTTCCTCGTCCGAGTGCCGTCAGCGGGTGGCCAAGGGCGAGCCGATTTGGTATCTGGTGCCCGACGGAATCGTCCAGTACATCAACAAGCGGCGCTTGTATCACGCAGCCGGCTGAAGCGGGTCGCGCAGGAGAAGTCGCGGCGTAGGTGAGGGGTTTCGGGCTGGAAGGGTACCCTCAACATAAGGGCATGCTGCCGACACAGGAGGACAGACCCGCATCGTGACCGCATCTGACAGATCCGTCCAGCTCGTGCGCATCGCCGCGGAGGCCGCGGCCGACAAGCTGGCCGATGACATCCTCGCCTACGACGTGAGCGAACAGCTCGTCATCACCGACGCCTTCCTGCTCTGCTCCGCCACCAACGACCGCCAGGTACGCGCCATCGTCGACGAGATCGAGGAGCGGCTGCGCACCGAGGCCGACGCCAAGCCCGTGCGCCGCGAGGGAGAGCGCGAGGGCCGCTGGGTGCTGCTCGACTACATCGACATCGTCGTGCACGTCCAGCACGAGGAAGACCGTACTTTCTACGCGCTGGAGCGCCTGTGGAAGGACTGCCCGGCCATCTCGCTGCCGGAGAGCGTGATGCAGGCCAACCTGCAGCGGGCGCGCGCGTGAGCGAGCGGAGCGGACGAACCATCAGCCACAGCAGTGAGAGTCACGCCGATCCCGGGCGGCCCGGCGAGGGATCCGCATGAGCAGGCGGATCGTGTGCCTGCGTCACGGGCAGACCTTGTGGAACGTCGAGCAGCGCTTCCAGGGGCATTCCGACATCCCCCTCGACGAGACCGGCGTCGCGCAGGCGGCGCGGGCCGCGTCGCTGCTCGCCTCGTTGCGGCCCACCCTGATCGTCTCCTCCGACCTGCAGCGGGCCAATGACACCGCGCTGGCGCTGGGACGGATCGCCGGGCTCGACGTGGCGGTCGACAAGGACTTCCGCGAACGCGGCGGCGGGCAGTGGGAAGGGCTCACGCGCGAGGAGATCGCCGCGCGCTGGCCCGAGGAATACGCCGCCTGGGAGGCTCCCGACGGCGAACCCGTCACCGACGTGGCCGTGCGGGTGGCGGCCGCCATGCGCCGGTGGGCGTCCCGGATCGACGACGACGGGCTGCTGGTCGTGGCCTCGCACGGCGCGGCGCTGCGGCTCGGGATCTGCGAGCTGCTCGGGCTGCCCGAGCAGCTGTGGCCGGCGCTGGGCGGGCTGGGCAACTGCTCCTGGTCCGTGCTGCAGGAAGGGCGCAAGGGGTGGCGGCTGCTGGAGCACAACGCCGGCACCTTGCCCGAGCCGGTGCACAGCGACGACAAGCCCGAGGCCGAGGCATAACCAGTTCGTACGGCTCGGGGGCCGTACGGCTGACCTACGGCGTTTTCATGCACGGCCCTCATACAGCGTTCTCATACAGGGCCCTCATACAGGGCCCTCATACAGGGCCCTCATACAGGGCCCTCATACAGGGCCCTCATACAGGGCCCTCATACAGGGCCCTCATACGGGGAGCGATTTCGGACGAATAAGTCGGCGACAGACACCGGGGCGGCCTGGGACGGCGGGCCGCTGTCATCGGGGAAGGTTCGTCGATGGAGATTCGGTCACTTCGTTATGCGGTCACGCTCGCGGAGGAGTTGCACTTCGGCCGCGCCGCGCAGCGGCATTTCATCGCGGCGCAGCCGTTCGGGCGGCACATCCAGCGGCTGGAGCGGGAGGTCGGGCGGCGGCTGTTCGAGCGTACGAGCCGCAGGGTCGTGCTGACCTCCGCCGGGGAGCGGCTGATCGCGGAGGCCCGCCGCGTGCTGGCGGCGGTGGACGCGCTGGCGGAGGTCGCCCGTTCGGGCCCGCTGCGGGATCGCGGGTCGGCGGGCCCGCTGCGGGATCGTGAACCGGCGGAGCCGCCGCGGGATGCCGACCGGGGGCCTGACGTCCCGGCGGGACGCGTGGTTGCGGGGGGATCGTAACCTTTCCTGCTGATGATCCCCGTGCGGAGCCCGTGGTGAAGTCGTTCGCATGGGACATCAGCGCATCACCAACACGAGGCTCGAGGCGGCGGCTCTCCATGAGATCGTGCCCGGGGTGCACGCGTGGGTGCAGCCCGACGGCACGTGGTGGGTCAACAACGCGGGTGCGGTGACCGGGGACGACGGCACGATCGTCATCGACACCTGCGCCACCGAGGAGCGTACGCGGAGATTCCTGCGCGCCCTCGCCGCGGCCACCGGCGACGACCCCATCAGGGCGGCGGTGAACACGCACCAGCACGGCGACCACACCTACGGCAACAGCCTGCTGCCCGCGCAGGCCGTGATCGTCGGTCACGAGAGCGTGCGCGACGCGGTGCTGACGGACTTCGTCATCGACGGATGCCCGCCGTTCTGGTCGCCGGTGCCCGACTGGGGCGCGGTGACGCGGCGGCCGCCGTCGCTCGTGTTCCGCTCGGAGCTGACGCTCTACAGCGGCGGGCGGCGGATCGATGTGCTCCATCCCGGACATCCCGCGCACACCGGCGGCGACGTGGTCGTCTGGCTGCCGGAGGAGCGCGTGCTGTTCACCGGCGACCTGCTCTTCCACGGGCTGACGCCCCTGGTGCTGATGGGGTCGCTCGACGGGGCGCTGCGGTCGCTGGACTGGCTGGCGGGCTTCGGCGCCGACCACGTCGTCCCCGGGCACGGCCCGCTGGCGGACGGGGACGCGCTGCCGGGCATCCTGACCGACCACGAGCGCTACTACCGGTTCGTGGCGGACACCGCGCGGGGCGGCCGCGAGCGAGGGCTCAGCCCCCTGGACGCGGCCCGGCGCGCCGACCTGCGGGACTTCGAGGGGTGGGCCGACGCGGAACGGATCGTGCTCAACCTCCACCGGGCGTACGCCGACGCGGCGGGTGGCGAGGTGGACCTCCTGACCGCGTTCGGCGACGCCGTGGAGTGGAACCGCGGCCCCTTTCCCACGGCCGTCTGAGGAGGCTTCGATGAGGTTCGTCACGTATGCGGGGCGCGAGGGCGACCGCGCCGGCCTGCTGGTCTCCGAGGAGGTGTACGCCCTGCCGCCGGGGGTGCGGCTGGTCGACCTGCTCGGTGACCTGCCCGCCGCCGGCGAGGCCGCGCTGCGCGATCCCGCGGAGGTGGTGCCGCTCGAATCCGTACGGTTGCGGGCGCCCGTCCCCGAGCCGCCGACCGTGCGCGACTTCATGACGTTCGAGCAGCACGTCGAGGGCGTGGCCAAGCTGATGGGAGCGACCGTGCCCGAGCAGTGGTACGCGGCGCCGGCCTTCTACTTCACCAACCCCTACGCCGTGATCGGGCCGCACGACGACGTGCCGGTGCCGCCGGGGTGCGGGGTGTTCGACTTCGAGCTGGAGGTGGCCGCGGTGATCGGGCGCGGCGGGCGGAACCTGGGCGTCGAGGAGGCCGCCGGGCACATCGCCGGGTACGTGCTCATGAACGACTGGTCGGCGCGGGACCTCCAGCTCGCCGAGATGGAGGTGCTGCTGGGGCCGGTGAAGGGCAAGGACACCGCCACGACGCTCGGGCCCGTGCTGGTCACGCCGGACGAGCTGGAGGCGTACCGGTCGGGCAACGCGTTCGACCTGTCGATGACCGCGGCCGTCAACGGGCTCACCGTGGGCGGGGACCGGTGGAGCAACATGTCGTTCTCGTATTCGCAGATGATCGCGTACGCGTCCCGGGGGACCGAGGTGCGGCCCGGGGACGTGCTCGGGTCGGGCACGTGCGGCGGCGGGTGCCTGGCCGAGCTGTGGGGGCGGCTGGGGTTGGAGGCGCACGCGCCGCTGGCGCCCGGCGACACGGTGACGATCAGCGTCGACCTGCTGGGCGTGCAGCGGTGCCGGATCGTGGAGGGCGCCGAGCCGGTCGCGGACTCCCTGGAGGCGCATCGTAGTCCTTGAGGGTGATGGCGGCGGCGGCCCGGTCGGTCATGCGCTTGATGAGGCTCTTGCCCGGCATGTACGGCAGCAGGCGCATCATCTGGTTGCGGCGCCAGATCTGCGACTTCTTCTGCGGAACTAGGTATTTGTCCGCTCCCTGCGCTTGGCGGTGACAGACCTCGACATATGGCCTTATGTGGTTCTCGTACTGGGTGAAGGCGGTCTCGTGGTCGCCGGCCTCGGCCAGCTCGCCGGCCAGAACGTACGCGGCGATCAGCGCCAGACCGGTGCCCATGCCGCCCGGGCCCGGGCCATAGCCCGCGTCGCCCAGGACGGCCACCCTGCCGGAGGAGTAGCGGGGCAGGACGACCTGGGCGGCGGGGGCGAAGTAGAAGTCGTCGGCCCGGCGCATCTCGTCGAGCAGGTGCGGGATCTCCCAGTCCAGGCCCGCGAAGGCGGTCTCGACCAGGGTCCGCTGCGCGTGGCGGTCGCGGTGGTCGTAGGTGAGCGGGGGCGCGGCGAAGTCGAGTGCGGCCCTGGTGCGGCCGCCGGTGCTCATGATGGTGGCGCATCTGCCCGGGGCGCTGTACATCAGGCCCTCGTGGTCGAGGTCGTAGGTGCCGGGGATGGAGAAGATCGCGCCGTACATGCCCAGATGGCGGAGCTGCGCCTCGTCGAAGACCAGCTCCCGCACCTTGGAGCGGAGGCCGTCCGCGCCCACGACCAGGTCGAACGTCCTCGGCGCGGCTCGTTCGAACGTGACGTGCACGCCCGCCGGGGTCTCGGTCAGCGAGGTGATGGAGTCGTCGTGGACGTACTCGGCGTCCGTGGCGTCGTGGAGGATGCGGCTCAGGGTGCCGCGGAGGATCTCCACCTCGCCGCTGAACGCCTCCGAGGGGAGGCTCGACAGGCGCCTGCCGCGGGCATCGACGATCTTGATGTCGCCCATGCGGGTCTGGGCCCGGCGTACCGCGTCGAGGATGCCCATGCGGGCGAGCACGTCGAGTTGCGGGGCGCCGCGGAAGTCGACGGCCTGGCCGCCCTGGCGGATCGCCGGGGCGCGCTCGACGATGGTGGGGTGGTTGCCGTGGCGTTCGAGCCAGTGGGCGAGGGCGGGGCCCGCTATGCCGCCGCCGGAGATCAGGATGGTGAGGTCGCGCATTTCTGGTACCCCTCTCGTTTACGGTGTACGCGCACTCTAGGATGGGGTTGTTGACCAGGCAATATGGCTACCTGGTGCACTAGTACGGCGGCAGGCGGTCCCGCGGACTTGGGCGGCCGGTGCACTAGAGCGCCTTCGTGAAGGGGCGGTTGGTGGATCGAGCGGACGCGCCGTACCTCCGGATCGTCGAGGAGCTCAGGCGCCGCGTCGCGGCGGGGGAGCTGGCGGCGGGCGACCGGCTGCCCTCCACCCGGCAGATCGTCCGGGAGTTCGGGGTGGCGATGGCCACGGCCAGCAAAGTACTGAGCCGGTTGCAGGAGGAAGGGGTGGCGCGGGCCGTACCGGGGGTGGGCACCGTGGTGGCCGGGCGCGAGCCGCCCGCGCAGGACCTGACCAGGCAGCGCATCGTGCGGGCGGCCATCGGGATCGCCGACGGGGAGGGGCTGGCCGCCGTCTCCATGCGCCGCATCGCCACCGAGCTGGGGGCCTCGGCCATGTCCCTCTATCGGTACGTGGCGGGCAAGGACGAGCTCCTGCACCTGATGGCCGACGCCGTGTACGGGGACGACCCGCCGCCCGACCGGATCCCCCGCGGCTGGCGGGAGCAGCTCGAACTGGCCCTGCGGCAGCAGTGGCGCATCCACCGGCGCCATCCGTGGCTGACCCAGGCCATCTCGCTGACCCGGCCGGAGTTCGTCCGCAACGGCATGGCGCACACGGACCGGCTGCTGCGGGCGGTGGACGGGCTCGGCCTGGACGCGAACACGATGCTGCACGCCGCGCTGTCCCTCGTGAACCTGGTCCGCGGCACGGCCGTGAGCCTGGAGGCCGAGGAGCAGGCGCGGACGGAGACGGGGGTCACGGACGACGAGTGGATGCGGGCGCGGGAGGCGGAGCTGCACGAGCTGTTCGCCTCCGGTGCCTTTCCCACTCTCGCCAAGGTGGTGGCAGGGCCCGGGCTGGACATGGACCTGGACTCGATCTTCGAGTTCGCGCTGCGCCGGCACCTTGACGGGCTGGCCGTGCTGGTGGCGGCGGCCAGGGCCCGGGAGAGGCGGCGCGATTAGGCGAATGAGGGCGGATGGCTATATGCTCTCGGAGCGCCGCAACGGGTGGACCCGAAGCGGTGACCAGGGGCTATGGCGCAGTTGGTAGCGCGCCTCCATGGCATGGAGGAGGTCTGGGGTTCGAATCCCCATAGCTCCACCCCTTGTGGTTGTCGGCAGGCTTGGACCTGCTCCCCGGTCGTGTCCTGTGGACGATGATGGGGTGAAGGGCTGGACGTCGCTCCGGCAGCGCTTGATTTTCGGCGCCGGGGCCCCAGCGGGCGGATCGGGCGGCTGTGAACCGTGTTGTCGACGCACGCGGACGTCCCAAGTGCTGCGGGTTCGCGAGCGCTGCGGGTGCGCGGTCGAGCCATCAGGCGGGCTGGGTGACTGCTCGTTATGGCCGGGATTCGTCGTGTGGGGTTGTCTGCTCCGGGCCGTCCGTTTTCGCGGAGGTTCTCTGCTCCGGGCTGGACGTTTTCGCGGAGGTTCCGGCCTGCGGGTGGCTGGCTTGTGAGGCGGCTGTCCTGTGAGGCGGTTGGTCTGTGCGGTGGCTGCTCTGTGCGGTGTTGGCTGTCCCGTGGAGTTGCTGGTCTCGGGGAGTGCGCTGCTCGGGCCGGTTGCGGCATCCGGTGGTGATGCTCATGGGGAGACGGTTCCCCTGGTTTCCGGTTCCCCCCGGTTCCCCCCCGCTCCCCCCGGCTCCCGGTTCCCCCGGCTCCCGGTTTCCCCGGCTTCTGGTTCCCCGGGCCTCCGGTTTCCCCGGTTCCCGGTTCCCGGTTGCCGTGATGCCGTGATGCCGGCCCGGCGGTGGGTGGTCCGCCGGGTCCGACTTTCGAGGGGCCGTTCAGGTCCGGTGGTTTGTTCGGGCCGAGGGGTGGCCGGTTGGCGTGGGTGGCCGGGTGTTTCTCGGTTTTACGAGAAGACGGCTGACTTGAGGAGGAGGCGGCTGGAGGCGCGGCCGCCGGGGCGCAGGGAGTAGTAGTCGCCGGTGCAGTCGATGCCGGTGAAGACCGTGACCGTGGAGTCCGTGGCGTTCGACGGGGTGTGGGCGCTGTCTTCCGTGTCGCGGACCTCCGGGAGATTGATGCAGACTCCGCTCCTCGGGTGGGTCAGCTCGCCCGTGCCCAGGCCGCCGTATTCGGTGGGGAAGCGGTAGCTGAAGGTGCCGGTGGCGGCCTGGGCGGGGGCGCAGGGAGACAGTGCCAGTGCCAGGCAGGAGGCGGCCACGGTAATGGTGCGAGCGAACATGGGCGGTGTACGTCCCTTCGGTTGTGGTTGACGCTGCGGTCGCCGCCAATCCTATGGCTACTCTGTGTAGTTGATCGGTTACAGATATGTGGTCGGTCAGCGCCCCTTTTCGTAGATGACCAGGCCTTGGGAGAGGTGGAGGGGGACCATGACGAGCTCGACCACCAGGGCCTTCCAGGCGTAGTAGAGGTTGACGGCCTTGTTCAGGTAGACGAAGGGCAGGTTGAACAGGACCTGGCCGACAGGGAGGCGGCGGCGTCTGGCCGCGTAGAGGAGGGCGGGGACGGTCAGGAGGAGCTCGCCGCCCGCCCACCACGCCATCGTGCGGGCCACCGGCTCGTCCAGGGCGAGCGTCAGCACCAGCGGGGTCGCCCACCACAGCGGGGCCAGCAGGATCTCGAGGAGGGCCACGATGATCCAGGTGGCCAGCATGGGCTTGCGGGTGAGCAGGCGGGGGAGGTGGAGGCGGACATTCTGCATGAAGCCCGCCATCCAGCGCCACACCTGCTTGCGGAGGTAGGTGAGGGTCTCCGGGTCTGCGGCCCACGCCATGGCGTCGGCGACGTAGACCGCCCGGTGGCCGTCGAGCTGCTGGCTCCAGGTGAAGTCCATGTCCTCGACGATGGTGCGCTCCGGGAACCCGCCGAACTCGGTCAGGGTCGTGCGTCTGAACACCGAGCAGCAGCCCGAGCAGACCATGGGACTGTTCGCCAGTTGCTGGATCGGGCGGTGCCAGTGGAAGCCGAAGAGGTATTCGGTGGATCTGCCGCGCTCCCATGGTGTGCGGGCGAACCTCGTCTGCACGTTTCCGGCCGCCACGTTCACGGCGGGGTCGGAGAAGGCGGGCTTGATGCGCTCGATGTAGTCGGGGGCCAGGACCGTGTCGGCGTCCACGGCCAGGACCAGGTCCGTGTCGCAGTGGGGGAGGGCGTGGTTCTGAGCCTTGGCCTTGCTGCCCAGGTTGCGGGGTGGGCGCAGGACGGTGACGCCGTAGGACGCCGCCACCTCGCCGGTGCGGTCGGTCGAGGCGTCGTCCACCACGATGACCTTCTCCGGCGGGATGGATTGGGCCTGGATGGAACGGAGGGTGGCGGGGAGGCCGAGCTCCTCGTTGTGGGCGGGGATGATGACCGTGACGGTCAAGGTGGCGGTGGTGGTCGGGCTCACCTGTGTCGCCTCCGCTTCAGCTTGAGCGCGACCAGGGTGATCAGCCCCACGGTGGCGTAGACGATCAGGCTGAAACCGAGTGTGGGCGGGCCTCCGGGCATCCTCTGGCTCCCTTGGTGATGCTGATGGTGGTGGTGGGTGGCGCGGGTATGAGGATGCTCCGTGTGGGGTGGGTGCCGGAGGCCCGAATCGGGTTCTGTGGAGGGGAAGCTGGGTGTCTGGGTTGTCCTGTGGACGGAGGGTGGGCGGAGGGTTGACGGAGGGTTGACGGAGGATGGGCGGAGGGTTGATGGAGGGTTGATGGGCGGAGGGCCGAGGGTGCGCCGTCCGTGCCCCTGGTCCCTGCCGGTGTTGTCTCAGGGGGTAGGTGCGGCAGTGACCACGACACGTAGCTGGTGGTCCCTTTCGGTCATGACGGGAGAGCTCCCAGAATCATCCGAAAGGGCTGGTTCCCAACAGGTGATCAAGTTGAGAAAGGCCGGACCGCGATGCGGCCCGGCCTTCGATGGAGACGGTGTGTCAGTGCTGGATCACCTGGCGGTGTGCCGCCCGGCTGGCGGGCACCGCGGTCAGGCTGAGGACCACCGTGACGACCCCGACGACCCAGGACGTCCACGACGCCCCCTGGCCCTCCGTGTACGTCACGGCCCACGGAGCGACGAACAGCAGCACGCCCCACAGGACGTTGAGCCACTCCGTCGCCACGACGCCCGGGTTCGCGAGTGCCACGAGCGAGGTGATCGCGATGAGGGCACCCAGCACGATCAGCGCGGGCGTGGCGCCCGACGCGCCGACGACCCAGATCGGGGAGAGTGCCGCGTAGAGGCCGGCGACCAGGGTTACCCAGTCCTGCCAGCGTGACCATGCCTTCATGAGAACCTCCGCAAAAGGCGTTTGCGAGGCTGGCCTGTTTGGTCAGTCGATCTGCTGAAACCTAGGGTGACGTGCGAAGATTCCCCTGCTGAGGGTGATGTTCCACACAGTCATCGGGCGGGTGCGGCGGCGTCCGTCAGCTCCCGCCACCACTGCTCCCGATGGGTGGAGCGCAGCAGGCGGTTGTGCAGGCGGTGCAGGACCTTGGCGTTGTGCGTGTTCACCACCAGTTCCTCGGCTCCCGCCAGGTGGCGCAGCGGGCGGCCGTGGCAGGTGGAGCAGCCGCACGTGCCCTCCCCGAGCCGCTCGACCGGCACGAACTCCAGCGACTCCGGCACGAACGCGCTGCGCGCTCCGCCCCGCCGCCAGCCGCCGCGCATCTCGTGCGGCTCCGGATACAGGTGCCGCAGCACCTCGCGCACCCCGACCGCGGCCCAGCCCGCCCCGTGCGCCAGCGCCGCCAGCGCCGCGACCCCGGCCGAGAGCAGGGGCAGCGGCACCGGCCGGTACGGCCGCCCGTCCTCGACCACCAGCGCCACCGGCGCCCCGTAGTCGTTGACCGTGCGCAGCAGCGTCCCCCGGTCCTCGATGACCCACCGCGCGTGCACGGGCAGCACCGCGATCGCGTCCTCCCACTGGATGGCCTGTTCGAGGATGGTGTGCAGGGCTTCGTGGTCCCCTTCACCGACATAACCGGAATCGGTGAGCGGGGCCGTCGCCCCCGCCTCCACCTGGTCCGCGATCCAGTCGGGCGAGAGCCGCGCCGTGCCCCGCACCCGGGCCGACCCGGCGTAACGGCGGCGGTCGGCCAGCAGGGGGCCGTCGTAGCCGTGCCGGCGGACCATGCGGACCGCGTCGTGCGCGGCCTGGCCGGTGAAGACCAGGCCGGAGCCGGGGTGCCCGGCCAGCGCCGCCGCGTCGTAGACGTCCCTGGCGCTGACCTGGATCAGCAGGCGCTCGTGGAGGTCCATGGCGCGCGCTCTCTGGGGCTGGGGTGTCCTCTACCCGAACTATCCCCACAAACGCGGCAGGGAACGCCGCCGGCTCAGGAGGCGCGGTAGCGCCGGGTCGGCTCGTCCGTCGGCTCAGGAGGCGTGGTAGCGCCGGGCCAGCTCGTACGTCGTCGCGGCCAGCCGATGGCGCAGCTCGCCCGGGGAGAGCACCTCGGCGTCCGTGCCGAGCCTGAGGAACTCGCCCACCGCGTGCTCGATCGACTCGATCGGCACCGTGACCCGCGTCCACCCGTCGTCGTCCGGCGGCTGGGCGCTCTCCCTGGCCGCCGCCACCACCCCGGGGGTCATGAGGTCGGCCAGGCGCTGCAGCCCGCGCGGCGACAGCCGCACCACGGCCTCGCCCCACCGCAGCCTGGCCTCGAACTCGGCCAGGTAGCCCTGCCAGTAGGCCGCCAGGTCGAACCCCTCCGGCCGGGTGAACCCCTCGGGCAGCGGGTGCAGGTCGAGGATCTGCGAGACGCGGTAGGTGCGTACGTCATCGTCCGACCGCGCCACCAGATACCAGCGCCCGGCCTTGACCACCAGCCCGTACGGCTCCAGCCGCCGCTCCACCTCCTGCGGCGCCTTCCACCGCCGGTATCTGACCTGGATGCGCCGCTCGTTCCAGACCGCGTCGGCCACGGCGGGCAGGTAGGTCGCCGGCTCCCGGTCGCGATACCAGGTGGGCGCGTCGAGGTGGAAGCGCTCCTGGATGCGCCCGGCACGGTCGCGCAGCTCGACCGGCAGCGCGGCCATGAGCTTGAGCTGCGCGGCCGTCACCACCGCGCCCAGCCCCAGCTCGGCGGCCGGCCCCGGCAGGCCCGCCAGGAAGAGGGACTCGGCCTCGTCCGTGGTCAGGCCGGTGAGGCGGGTGCGGTAGCCGTCGAGGAGCTGGTAGCCGCCCTTGGGACCGGCGTCGCCGTAGAGCGGGATGCCGGCGGAGTGGAGGGACTCGACGTCGCGGTAGATGGTGCGTACGGACACCTCCAGCCGCTCGGCCAGCTCCTGCGCGGTCATCCGGCCGCGCGTCTGCAGCAGCAGGAGGATGGAGACCAGGCGAGAGGCGCGCATATCACTGACACTACCTGTCAGTGACCCGGGCGTACGTTGTCCCACATGAACGACTTCGACTTTCTCGCCGGACACTGGAACGTCACCAACCGCCGGCTCGTGAAGGCCCTGTCCGGCAGTGACGAATGGGACGAGTTCCCCGGTTACTCGGTCGCCACGCGGCACTTCGGCGGCGCGGCCAGCTTCGACGAGATCGAGTGCCCGACGAAGGGCTTCAGCGGGCTGACCGTCCGCGTGTACAACCCGCAGACCCGGCAGTGGTCCATCTACTGGGCCAGCAGCGCCAGTGGCGTGCTCGACACCTCGCCCATGGTGGGCGCGTTCGAGGGTGACCGGGGCGAGTTCTACGGCGAGGAGACCCACGAGGGCAGGCCGGTGCGCTGCCGGTTCGTCTGGACGGTCATCGGCGACGACGCCGCCCGCTGGGAGCAGGCGTTCTCGGAGGACGACGGGCGCACGTGGGAGACGAACTGGACGATGGACTTCACGCGAGCCTGACGGTCCCCGCGGGTGCCGCCCGCGTGCCGGTTTCAGCGTTGCCGCGTACCCAGAGGACCGCGACCACGGCCACGGCCGCGATCAGCAGCACGAGCCCGCCGGCCACGATCACCCACCACCAGGCCGACCGCGGCGGCTTGGCCTCGTAGAGGGGCACGTCGGGCAGCATGTCCGGCGTGTAGGGGAGCCGCTGCGTGTACGGCGCTTCCGGCGGTCCCTGGTCGGGTGGCTGCGGGGGCGGCGGGGTGGGGTGAGGGTAGCGGTGCCTGATCGTCTGGTTGGGATCCGGTTCCCGCCGGTCCGGCTGCTCTGGAGTCATGATTCCCTCAGGCACGCTGCGGAGTGTCTGTTACGCCAACATTGTCACACTTCCGCCTGCTGCCCCGTCCAGGTGGCATGAGATCTGTACTCGTGACAGGCGGCAGCGGGCGGCTCGGCCGCGCGGTGCTGGAAGCGCTGGTCGAGGCGGGGTACGAGGTCCGGTCGGCCAGTCGCGGAGCGCGCGCCACGGCCGGGGGCGTGCGCTGGGTGGTGGCGGACCTGACCACCGGCCGGGGCGTGGCGGAGGCCGTGTCCGGGGTGGACGCGATCGTGCACCTGGCCTCGGCCCCGTACAAGGGCCGCTACACGCTCCGGGTCGAGCTCGGCGGGACGTCGGGGCTGCTCGCGGCGGCCCGCGAGGCCGGGGTGCGGCACCTGATCTACCTCTCGATCGTGGGTGTGGATCGGGTGCCGTGGGGATATTTCCGGACCAAGGTGCGGGCCGAGCGTCTCGTCCGCGACGGGGGCGTGCCCTGGACGATCGTGCGGGCCACGCAGTTCCACGAGTTCGTGGAGCAGGCGTTCCGGGGGATGGCCAGGCTCGGTCTCGTGGTCGCCGATCCCGGCATCCCGATGCAGCCGGTGGACGTGCGTGATCTCGCCGGGCACCTGGTGACGCTGGTGGCGCGTGGGCCGGGCGGCGAGATCGAGGAGTACGGCGGCCCCGAGACGCTGACGATGGCCGAGGCGGCGCGGAGCTGGCTGCGGGCGCGCGGGCTGCGCAGGCCCGTCCTGAACGTACGCATTCCCGGCGGTCTGGGCCGCGCGTTCCGGGCCGGGCATCTCACCACGAAGGCACGGCCCGCGGGCGACATCACCTGGGGGCGGTATCTGGGCGACGGTCAGCGCTGACCTTCGCCGAAGGGCGGCTGCGGCGGTGTCTGCCAGCCGGGAGGCTGCTGGTACGGCGGCTGCTGCGGCTGCTGGTACGGCGGTTGGGGCTGCTCCGGCGACCAGGACCCCTGCTGCTCCTGCGGCCAGGATCCCTGCTGCTGCCAGGGCGCCTGCGGTTGTCCCGGGTAGGGCTGCTGGGGCTGCGGCCGCGGGGTCCGGCGGGCGATCACGGCGAAGATCAGCAGCCCGGTGCCGGCCACCTGGATGACGAAGGAGACCAGGCTGAGTATCGCGAGGATCGGGCCGTAGCCGTCCGGGCCGGCCGTCTCCACCAGTTCGGGCACCCAGAAGATGTAGAGGGCGCTGATCCCCAGTCCCAGCAGCAGCACGACGCAGCCCACGATGCCCAGCACGGAGCCGCGGCCGTGCTCCTGCCTGCGGGCCGCCATCAGGGCGGCGCCCCCCAGCAGCACGACGGCCATCACGACCAAGGTCAGCATATTGATGATGTTGGAAATATTGGACAACAAGGAAACTCCTGCGGATAGGGGGCGATCCGACGACGCTACGCGGACTGCCGGGCTTCTTCCACCGCACGGGTGATCGAGTCGAGGTCATGACCGCCCTCGTAGCGCACGCCGTTCAGGAAGAGGGTGGGCGTGCCGCGCACGCCGCTGTCGCGGCCGGACACCTCGTCGACCGCGATCCTGGAGACGTGCCGCGGCACCGCCGACCACGGGTCGACGTCCAGCTCGGCGGCGTAGTGCTCCAGGTCGGCGTCGGTGAGGAAACGCTGGTTGTCGTAGAGGATGTCGTGCATCTCCCAGAACCGGCCCCGGTCGGAGGCGGCCTCCGACACGACGGCGGCCGAGGCCGCCCGGGGGTGCAGGGTCCGCAGCGGGAAGTGCCGGAACACCAGCCGCACGTCCGGGTTGCGCCTGAGGATCTCCTCCAGGATCGGGTGCAGCCGCCCGCAGTACGGGCACTCGAAGTCGCCGTACTCGACGATCGTCACCCGGGCGTCCGCGGGACCGCGCACGTGGTCGTCCGGCCCCACCGGCACGGCCAGGATCGTGGGCAGTTCCTCGGCGGGCTCGGCCTCGGGCGGCGCGCACACCCCGCCCCGGTCCCACGCCATCCGGAAGATCACCCAGCCCAGCACGGCGGCCAGCAGCGACCCGGCCAGGATCCCGATCTTCGCCTGGTCGTGCAGGGCCTGGTCGTCGAAGGCCAGGTCCACGATGAACAGCGCCACCGTGAACCCGATCCCCGACACCGCGGCCCCGCCCAGCAACTGCCCCCACACCAGGTTCCCGGGCAGGATCCCCCACCCGAACCGCAGCGGCAGCCAGGTGCCCAGCGAGATCCCCACGAACTTGCCCAGCAGCAGCCCCAGCGCCACGCCGATGGCGACGGGGGAGGTGGCGGCCGCGCGCAGGGTCTCGGGGTCGAGGCTCACCCCGGCGTTGGCCAGCGCGAAGACGGGCACGATCACGTAGCTGGTCCACGGGTGCAGCCGCAGTTGCAGCCGCTCGTTCACGGAGACGGCCCGCTGGACCCGCCGCGCGGCCTCCCTGGCGGCCAGCGCGCTGGGCTCGCTGGTGAACTCCTGCACGGCTTCCCCGGCGAGCAGCAGCTTCTGGTCGGTGGGGGCGTACACGAAGACGAGGATCCCCAGCGCGATGCCGACCAGCGTGGGGTGGATCCCGCTCTCCAGCGTGGCCACCCAGAGCCCGAACCCCAGCACGATGTACGCCGGCGCCCGCCAGATCTTCAGCCACCGCAGCGTCATGATGGCCGCCAGCAGCAGTGCCGCGATGAGCAGCGCGGGCACGGACAGGCTGGCGGTGTAGAACAGCGCGATGATCATGATGGCCAGGACGTCGTCCACGATGGCCAGCGTCAGCAGGAACGCCCGCAGCGGATCGGGACACCGGGCCCCCACCACGGCGAGCACGCCCAGCACGAACGCGGTGTCGGTGGCGATCGGCACACCCCAGCCGCCGGCTCCCGGCCCGCCGAAGTTGAGCAGCAGGTAGAGGCCGGCCGGCACGAGCATCCCGCCGAGCGCCGCCACGGCCGGCACCGCGATCAGCCGCCGGTCTCTGAGCTGCCCGAGCCGCACCTCGTAGGAGACCTCGAGCCCGATGAGGAAGAAGAAGACGGTCATCAGGCCGTCGTTGACCCAGTGCCGCAGGTCCAGCGTGAACAGGGCGTCCCCGAAGGAGATCCCCATCGGCGTGTGCCAGAACGCCTCGTAGGTGTGGGCCCACGGCGAGTTCGCCCACAGCAGGGCCAGCACGGTGGCGACGAGCAGCACGCTCGTGCTGCCCGCCTCGGTCCTCAGGAACGCCCGCAACATGACAGATCTCCCCCCGGAGATCTGATCCTAAGGGCGCCCTTCCGTCAGCCGCCGGAGGGGCCGCGCCCGCGCCGGACCATCCAGATCGCGAAGGCCGTGACCACGGCGAGCGCGGCCGTGGCCAGCGCGAGGAGCAGCGGGAGGACTCCGGAGGAGCCGGGGGAGCCGGTCGCGACCGCCGTGGTGGCGGGCGCGGAGGAGGGCGGGCCGGACGACGGCGGTGGCGATGCGGTGGCGGACGGGCTCGGGGTCACGATCCGCGCCTCGGGCGTGAGGGACAGGCCCTGCTGGCGGTCGGGCGGCCCGTAGCCCATGGCGTCGGCGTACGTGGGCACGCCCGCGGGCTCGCCCTGCACGTCCACGGTCAGCGTCACGGGCACCTCGACGTACGGGTTCCCCCGGTCGGTGAACAGCCGCACCCACAGCTTGTAGTAGCCGGGCAGCGTGGTGTCCTTGACGTGGTCCTGGCCCGACTCGCGGTTGCGGTAGTTCACGGGCACCGACGTGCCGGTGAACGACTGCGGCTGATCGCCGAGCGTCACCCGCCAGGCCTGGTCGCCGCCGCCGCCGAGCACTCGGGGGTTCTCCGGGCTCAGGATGGAGCTCGACAGCTGGAGCCGGGCGCCGTCCAGCGCGGCGCGGTCGGCCTCCGGCAGGGCGGGCACCTCGATCCGGTAGGCCAGGCGCTGCCCGTAGTTGAGCGGCACCCGGAAGTACGCCTCCTCGCCGGGGATCACGGTGTCGGTGTAGCGGCCGTCCGCCAGCACGGGGCCGTCACCGTACGAGCCGCTGCCCGTCACGGGCACCGGCTCGGCCTGCGCCACCTGCGGTTCGACGGTCTCCATCCCCGTGGCCGGCCCGGGGAGGGCGGCGACGTCGGTGGCGGGCGGCTCGATGACCAGATTGAGCTCCAGCGGCGCGGTGGAGCCGCGGACCTGGTCGCCCTTGTTGGTCACCTCGATCGTGAAGCGGCCCGCCGCCTCGCAGGGCCCGGAGCCCTCGGTGATCTGTCCCTGCCCGACCACGAACGCGCTGCCGCCGGTGGGCAGGTCGGTCAGGAAGTCCCGGGTGCTGCAGGGGCCGGAGCCGCTCTGCGGCCAGATGGCCAGGCTCTCGCCGATGAGCGCCCTGGCGCCCGGCGGGGCGGTGACGCCGATGCGCAGCCCGACGTAGGCGGTGGCGCCGGCGGGCAGGTCGAAGGCATAGTGCCGCTTGACGTCGGGGCCGGGCGGCATCTCGTCCAGGTACGCGCCGGGCTTCAGCACCAGGGCGGACGCCCGGTCGGCGGTGCCGTTGACCGGGATGCCCACTGGTGACTGGCCCCGGAGCGCGCGCTGGGCCAGCCGGCGCATGCGCCCCGCCAGCTCGTCGCCGTTCTGGGCGTCGGCGTAGCTGCCGCCGCCGGCCTTGGAGATCCGGACGAGCTGGTTCCGCGTGGCGTTCCCGACCCGGAAGCCGACGACGTCCACCCGTACGCCGATGCCCTGCCCGGCCAGCTTGCGCGCGGTGGCGACCGGGTCGCCGCCGCACGTCTCCTCACCGTCGGAGACGAGCAGGATCGTCTTCTGGCCGTCGGAGGTGAAGTCCTTGGCCGCCTGCTTCAGCGCGTACGCGATGGGCGTGTCGCCTTGGGGGCGCAGACCGGCCACCTCGCTCTTGAAGCGGTCGCGGTCCAGCGGGGAGGGGCGCATGTGGAGCTCGGTGTCCTGGCAACCTCCGCCGTACGAGCGCAGCCCCACCAGCGCGCCCTCCGGCGCCGCGGCCACCATGCCGTCGAGTGCCTTGCGGGCGGCGGCGATCCGGGTCGAGCCGGAGCCGTCGCTCTCCTCCATCGAGCCGGAGACGTCCAGCAGCACCACGAGCTGACCGGCGGGTTCGCGGGCCATCGCCGCGGAGGGGAGGGCCAGGGGGGACAGAACCATCAGGATGACCACGAGTAACCGGGGCATGCGCCGCATTATCGATCATCCCGCTTGCAAGCGCCTGAAAGACGCTAAAAGAAGAGGTAGACGGCCGCGTCCCGGGCCAGCAGGAACCCGACGATGGCCAGTGCCCAGCTCAGCATCGACGCCGAGTGCTTGCTGATCCAGGCCCGCAGCCGCTCCAGCTTCGGCTCCAGCCGGCCCCCGGCCGCCGCGCGCAGCCCCATGAGCGCCAGCGGCGGCAGGATCATGATCAGCACGTACGCCGCCAGCACCGGCAGCCACTGCGCCGTCGCCAGCCCGGAGGTCGTCATGATGCCGATCGCGGCCAGGTACGGCAGCATCGTCGCCACCTCCAGCACCCCGGCGGTCAGCCCCAGCAGCACCATCACCCGGGGCCCGCCCACCCGCGGCTCGAACGTGCGCTCCGGCTTGCCCAGCTTCGCCCGCCGCTTCGGGTCGAACCGGAAGCTCAGCGCGAACAGCCCCACTCCCAGGACCAGTTGCACGATGTACGCGGGCCGGCTGCGCAGCACGTCGCCGAAGGCGTCCATCGCCGTGGCCAGCCCCAGCATGAGCGCCACCCCCACCAGGAAGTAGAAGACCGCCACGGTGGCCAGGTAGATCAGCAACCTGGAGCTCCTCGACCGGTCCGAGGACAGCAGCAGGTAGATGGGGATACCGAGGGTGCCGAAGCTGGTGCTGTCGACCACCGCCAGGGCCGCGAGGGTGAGCAGCAGTGCGAGCGTCATGAGGGAATCATCCCGATTGCGGGCAGGCGCCTGCCTCCTCCGGCGGGCTGAATCAGGCGTACATCCTTCTGCTCATGCGGGGGCTCCTCGGTGGCCAGGGCCGAGCATCGGGCTCACCTTCGTCACCCAGGCGTTCCTGCCGCCGCTGCGGGCGGGCAACGGCCGGCTGATCGACATCAGCGCGGTGACGGCCCGGCAGCGGCCTGCTCCCCCGCCTGCCCGCGACGCTGAGGGAGCGGCTGGTCAGCGGCGCCCTCGGCATCTCGGGCGGGCAGGCGGGGGAGCAGGCCACATGACGGGGGTGAACCGCTGGGGGCGCGCCGCCCCCAGCGGGGCCCCTACAGGTTGCGCAGGTAGGCCAGGGACGGCGCGAAGAAGTACTCGCCGCCCCTCATCGTGACCGTCTGGGCCACCTGAGCCTGCGGGACGGACATCTCCGGCTTGCCCCACGCCTTGGGGAAGCTCACCTTGATGTCGCGATCACCCTGCCCGATGACCGGGTCGTGACCGGTTGCCGGCACCTCGAAGTCGGGGTTGTCCGCCCAGCTCTGCTGCGTGAACTCGAACTGGTCGAGCAGGCTGCCGTTGAACGCCATGAACAGCAGCCCGACCTCCCCGCTCGGCCGGTCCTCGGGCGCGGAGTCGTCCCACGGGTCGTCGGTGCGCTCGCCGTACGTCTGCCCGCGCCTGGCCATCAGCACCTCGCGCCCGAACGAGCGCGGGTTGGTCTTCCTGACGTGGCCGCTGAACGGGCACTTGGAGCCGTCGTCCGCCTCGAAGGTGAAGTCGTTGTCCACCGGCCCGCCGGTCGCCTTGGGCTTGAGCGTCAAGGGGGTGCCGTCCTTGAAGCGGCCGACGAGCATGGCGCCCGCCCGGTCGCGGTCGGTCCCGGACAGGCCCAGGCCGTCGGCCAGGTCCCGCTCGATCTCCTTGAACGCCCGTACGTTCTGCTCCAGCTTCCTGAACACCAGGTAGCTGCCGTGGTGACGGGCGGGGTTCGGTGCGAACGGGTCGGGCACCAGGACGTTGCTCAGCGGGAACGCCGGGTCCCAGTGCTTCTTCGGCTCCTTGTCCACCTCGTCCTTCAGGAACAGCGGCTGGCTGCGGCCGTCCACGTAGCCGAAGTGCTCGATGCCCTCGCCGGCCGGGTTGCGCATGCCCCGGCCGCTCTCCTCGCCGAGCAGCCGGGCGCTCTCCGGCAGGTCGCCGAGGATCTCCTCGCGCAGCGCGGCCACCGGGCCGGGCTCCGCGTCGCCGATCAGGATGACGGCGTGGATCTCCCGCTGGTAGGTGCGCTCCCACTGCTCCACCGGCGGGTCCTCGACCAGGCCGACCCGGCGCTTCATGCCGTCGCGGAAGACCGGGTCGCCGAACTTGCGCACGTCCTCGACCGTGTGGCCCAGGTCGCGGTAGCCGGCCTTGCTGATGCCGATGCCCACGTACGGCGTCCCGCGCCGGCGGCCGGCGGCGAAATCGCGTACTTCTTCCAGGTGCTTGCGTGCCGACTTCATCTTCGTGGTCGCGATGCGGCGCAGAAATGCCTTGCCCTCGGCCACATCGTTGAACCGGACGAACAGTACGGAAAGGTGTTCACGGACGTGCGCGCGCAGGATGTTCGGCTGCAGATTGTCCAGCATCGCCTTGGTGTCCGCGTCGAGCGTGGCCGAGTCCCAGGCCAGGGGTCGTTCGTTGTTCAGGTCGACAGGCATTGTCGAGTCCCTTTCCCCGTTTCCGATGAAATCGGGCCCCCTGGCGCGTCATCGGGAAATCTCCCATGAATCCCCCGTCTTGCTACGCGCCCCACCTGTACGACTCGCGATGGTATGAGAAAGTTTCCGAAAATGCGGTCGGGTGGATTTCCCGATCAGCCCACGTTGATCGCGGTCCGGGCGACGCCGCCGTTCTTGCAGCGTACGGTCACGGCGTGCGTCCCGGCCCGGGCCGCCTTCAGCGTCGGCGACCACGCGACCGTCGGGACGCCGGGCTGGTTCCGCGCCGTGGAGAAGGCGTTCGAGGTGACGTCACGCACCTGGGAGCCGCCGCAGACGGCGGTCACCTTCACCTGGCCGCCCAGCACGGCGGTGGCCGGGGACACGCCGACGCCCGCGTTGACGGCCGCCAGGGAGCCGCCGCCGTCGCCCGGAGGCCGCGTCGTGGCGGTCGCGGTGGGCTTCGGGGTGGCGGTGGAGGGGGGAGTGGGCTTCGGGGTCGCCGTCGGCGTGCCGGTGGGCGTCGGCGCGGGGGAGGGGTTGCTCTGCCCGAAGAGCACGTCCGAGCAGGAGTAGAACGCCTCGGGGCTGTCGCTGCGCTGCCAGATCGCGTAGATCAGGTGCCGGCCCTGGCGGGACGGCAGCTTCGCCGTCATCGTGTAGTAGCCGTTGGCCACGGTGGGGTTCTGCACGGTGTGGAACGGCCTGGCCTCCAGGTCCGACCACTTCAGCGGCTTGGCCGGGTCGTAGCCGTCCTTGGTGAGGTACAGCTCGAAGGCGCCCTTGTGCGGCGCGGTCGCCCGGTACTTGAAGGCGTGGGAGGCGCCGCTCGTCATGGTCGTCGCCGGCCAGTCGGCCCGCGCCTGGTCGAAGCCGCGGTACTTGTCGCGGCCCGCGCTGCACAGCTTGCCGTCCGGGATGATCTCGCGGTGCCGGCCCGCCGCGTCGGCGATGTTGACCTCGTTCCAGTCGTACAGGGGCTGGGTGCCGCCGGTCGCCACCGCCTGCTTGCACGCGGCCGACTTCGGGCTCTCCGGGCCCTCGCTGTAGCAGACCATCGTGCGGCTGGGCGGGTTGCTCATGGTGCCGTGCGCGGAGGCCGTGCCGGGGGTGAGCGCCAGCACGAGCAGCGTGGGGGTGGCCAGGGTGGTGGCGACGAGCGCCTTGCGGTTGATCTGCATGCAGACCACCTTGGAGCACCGCAACAGCCGAAATATCGGGCTTAAGCGTCCTTTAAGGCTGTCTTAGATGCCTTTTCAAGGCGCAACCAGACCTGCACCTGAGCCCCGCCCAGCGACGACCGGTCGAGCCGCAGCACCCCACCGGTCGACTCGGCCAGCCGCCGCGTGATGTCCAGCCCGAGCCCCGTGGACCCGCTCCCGCTGGCCCCCCGCTCCAGCGCCGCCTCCGGGTCCCGGATGCCCGGCCCGGCGTCGGCGACCAGGATGCCGACCGTATCGCGGCCCTCGTGCAGCGTGACGCTGAACGCGGTCCCCTCCGCCGTGTGCCGGAACACGTTCCCGAGCAGCGCGTCCACCACCGCCGTCAGCTCCCCGGCCGGTACGGGCGCCCGCACCGGCAGCGTGGCCCCGACCAGCTGCCACGGCCGCCCCTGGTCCTCGGCCAGCGCCGACCAGAACGCCAGCCGCTCGCGCAGCACCTCGGCGGCGTCGCACGAGGCCCCGAACGACCCGCCGAACGACCCGCCGTACGACTGGGCCGCCCGCGACGGCCGCCGGGCCGCGGAGATGATCGTGGTGACCTCGCCCTCCAGCCTGCCCAGCGCCTGCCTGCTCGGCTCCGCCTCGGGTCCGAGCTGGTCCAGGCTGAGCTTGAGCGCGGTGAGCGGCGTGCGCAGCCGGTGGGAGAGGTCGGCGGCCAGCTCCCGCTCGGCTGCCAGGAGGTGGGTGACCCGGTTGGCCATGGAGTTGAACGCGGTCGCCGCCGCCTTGAGCTCGCGCGGCCCGTCGGGGTGGATGCGCTCGCTCAGGTCGCCGGATCCGAGCGCGGTGGCGGCCGTGCCGAGCCGGCGCGCGGCGCGTACGACGCGGGCCCCGAGGCGGTCGCCCACCAGCACGGAGCCGAGCACGAGCACCACGGCCACCCCGGTCAGCACCGCCCACGAGGTGAGGACGCCCCGGTTGAGCTCGTCGGCGGGGACGAACACCTCGATCACCGCGCTCCGGTCACCGTCCAGCGCCACGGGCCGCAGCAGCACGTATCCGCCGTCCAGCTCGACCGTGCTCGCCCTGGTCTGCGCGGCGGCGCCGGCCACCTCGGCGGCGGGCGCCCGCGAGGTGCCCACCGTCGCCCCGCCCTTGACGTGGATGGCCAGCCGCCCGTGCCGGCCCGCCTCCGTACGCGCCATCGCGTGCCCGAGGTCGTCGCCCCCGGTGGTCAGCGCGAGCACCGGCACCAGTGCCGAGGCCTGCCGCTCGGCGTCCGCCACGGCCCTGGTCTGCGCGGTCTCCCTGACGATCAGCGCGAGCGGCACCAGGAAGGCCAGCGCCACCATCGAGGTGACGGCGACCATCAGCACCGCCAGGGTCCTCCTCATCGCGCCCGGCTCATCGGGGCGCCGACAGCATGAACCCGACGCCGCGCACGGTGTGCAGGTAGCGGGGCCGGGAAGCGCTCTCGCCGAGCTTGCGCCGCAGCCACGACAGGTGCACGTCGATCGTCTGGTCGTCGCCGTAGGCCTGCCGCCAGACCTCGGACAGCAACTCCTTGCGGGTGACGACCCGGTCGGCGCGGGCGGCGAGGTAGGCCAGCAGGTCGAACTCCCGCCTGGTCAGCACGAGCGGCCCGCCGTCGAGCGCGGCCTCGCGCCGGTCCACGTCCACGACCAGGCCGCCGACCCGCAGCGTGCGGGGCTCGGGCGCGGACCTGGCCCGGCGCAGCACGGCGTCCAGCCGGGCGCTGAGATGGTCGCCGGAGAACGGCTTGACCAGATAGTCGTCGGCGCCCGCGCGCAGCAGCCGGACGATCTCGGCCTCGTCGTCGCGGGCGGTGGCCACGATGACCGGCACGTCCGAGATGCCGCGGACCATGCGCAGCGCCTCGGAGCCGTCCAGGTCGGGCAGGCCGAGGTCCAGGATGACGGCGTCCGGAGGGGCCTGCGAGATCTCCCTGAGCGCGTCCAGGGCGCAGCCGACACTGCGGACGGCGTGCTGCCGCCGGCCCAGCTCGTGAATGATCGCCGATCTGACGAATTCGTCGTCTTCGACTACGAGAACCGTCGCCATGCGCCCCAACCGTACCGGGGGCGTACATAATTCCTCTCATGCGTCGAGCCATGAAATATGCGGCGATCTGGTGCGGGGCCACCGTGGTCGCCGTGTCGGTCTCGTGGTTCGGCGTGCGCGGAGTGCTGCGTAACGAGTTCGTGGACGACGTGAACGTGGAACCGTTTCTCGCGCAGACCGTCGCGGCGGACGTCAATTCGCGGGTGCCGGTCACGCCGGCGCCCCGCCGTACCGTGAAGACCACAAAAAAGCCGATAAATCCGAAAACGACCCCGAAGCCGACACCAAGTCCGCCCCCCACCCCGAGCTCGACGTCGGGAAAGCAGCTCAAGGTGGTGACGGTGAAGGGCGGCGAGGTGGCGTTCACGCTCGGCCCGGAGGGCTGCCGCCTGGTCTCGGCCACCCCGGTCGGCGGCTACACCGCCAAGGTCGCCCGCGCCGACGGCTGGATCCGGGTGGACCTGGTCAAGGGCGAGCACGGGACGGGCGTGTTCTGCATCAGTCACGAGCAGCGCACCGACACCTGGGAGTACTGATGAGGAGCCGGCGCTGGAGCCGTTCCAGCGGCACCCGCGACACCCTGCTGCGCGCGGCCCGCGACGTCTTCCTGGCCAAGGGGTACGCCGAGGCCACCGTCGCCGACATCGTGGAGGCGTCCGGGATCAGCGTGGGCAGCCTGTACCACCACTTCGGCGGCAAGCCCGGCCTGTTCCTGGCGCTGTGGGAGCAGTTCATGCACGGCCAGGAGGAGCGCACCTCGAAGGCGGCCAAGGCGGTCGAGGGCACCGCCGAGCGGTTCCTGGCCGGCGCCCGCGCGTACCTGGAAGGGTCGTGGGAGCAGCGCGAGGTGGCCCGGCTGTTCCTGGAGAGCGACGGGCCCATCGAGTTCACCACCCTGCGCAGGCAGCGCGGCTGGAACTGGATCGGCGGCAACAAGCGCCTGCTGGGCCTGGCGGACACGCGGGAGAGCCAGGTTCTCGTGGTGCTGCTCACCACCATGATGGGCGAGGCGGGCCGCGAGGTGGCCGCGTGCGAGTCGGACCAGGACGCCCAGGTGACGATCGACGAGACGATCCGCCTGGTGAGACGGCTGCTGCCTACGCCGGACGGCGTAGCGGAGGGATCTCCCTAGGGACGATTCGACAGCCCGCGCGGAGTGGCAGCGTGGAGGGCATGGACGCACTCCGCAGGGCACTGGGCGGGCTCTTGGCGCTCTACGCCCTGGTCTTCCTCTCGTTCGCGCTGCTGCACGCCGGGATCGCGTTCGGCCCGGTGCGCGAACCCGTCATCGTGCCGGCCGCCGTCGTCGAGACGCTGTGCGCCGTGGCCACCGCCGCCGGGGCGTACGGCGCGCTCGCCGGGCGGGCGTGGGCGTGGGACGGCGTGATCTACGCGCACGCGGCCGCGCTGGGCGGCGTGTTGATGGGGATCCTGGCCCTGGCCTTCGGCGACAGCGGGGGCGCGGCGAGCGCGTTGCTCAACTGGTATCACAGCACGATGGCCGTCGTGCTGGCCGCCGGGCTGATCGGCGCCTTCTACGTCTCCAGGGTGCGCAGATAGCCGGCCGCCTCGGGCAGCCGCTCCTCGCTGAACACGCGGATCCCGTGCTGCTCCAGCAGGGCCGTCGTGACGCCCTGCCCCGGGGCTCGCCGCCCCTGGAAGCTGCCGTCGTAGATCGACAGGGCGCCGCACGAGGGGCTGCCCTCCTTCAGCACCGCCATCCGGATCCCCTGGGAGCGCGCGACCTCGAGCGCGGCCCGCGCGCCCGCCAGGAACTCGGCCGTCACGTCGGAGCCGTCCGTCGCCAGCACGCGGGCGGTGCCGGACAGGACGGCCGCCCCGCCCGCGCCGCCCTCGATCTCGGCGGCGGGACGGGGGATCGGCAGCCCGCCCTCCACCTCCGGGCAGAACGGCACCAGCCGCCCCTCCTCCCGCCACCCGGCGAGCCAGGCGTCGGAGCTGGTCTTCGCGCCGCCGTCGTAGCGCACCTTGCGGCCCATCAGGCAGGCGCTGACGAGGATCTTCTGCACGTCTTCGATCCTATGAGCGCGATGGGCACCAGCGAGACGACCGCCAGCGCGACCACGACCCAGAACGCGTACGTGAACGGCCGCGCAACCCCGGCCCTGGTGAACACCTCCAGCAGCACGGCCAGGACCGCGACGCCGAACGGCGAGGCGAGGCGCACCGCGATCGTGCTCAGCGTGGTGGCCCCCGGGATCTCGGCCCGCTCCAGCGTCCTGAACGCCGCCGCCATCACCGACGTCGACACCAGCCCGTGCCCGAGCCCGAGCACGAACATCGGGATCGGACCCCCGCCGAGCAGCACGAACGCCACGATCCCGGCCACCGCCACGACCACGCCGGCCGCTCCGGTGCCGCGTGGTCCCTTGCTGTCGGTGAGCTTGCCCGCGAGGGGCATCGTGATCGCCGCGCCGATCCCCATCGGCGCCAGCAGCAACCCGGCGTCCAGCGCGTCGCCGCCCTCGGCGAGCTGGCTGTAGAGCGGGACGAGCACGGTGAAGCCGAACATCGCGGCCGAGTAGCACACGAGCGCCGCCACCGCCGCGGCGAACGTGCGGTCGCCGAACAGCCGCAGGTCCAGCAGCGTCCCGGGGCCCCGCAGGGCCCGCACCGCGAACGCGGCCAGCAGCGCCAGGCCCAGCCACAGCGCCGGATGCAGGAGCGAGGCCCCGTTGCCCACCTCGGAGAGCCCGTAGACCAGCGCGGCCAGGCCGGGGGAGAGCAGGGCCAGGCCGAGCACGTCGAGGCCCTGGGCGCCGGCGCCCGTCGCGGGGGGCAGCAGCACGAACGCCGCCACCAGCGCCACGGCGCAGATCGGCACGTTGATCAGGAACAGCCACCGCCAGCCGAGGGTCTCCACGACCACCCCGCCGAGCGGCGGCCCGAGCACGGGCGCCAGCATCGCGGGCATCGAGATCAGGGCCATCGCGCGGCCCATCCGCTCCTTGCCCGCCGCCTGGGCCAGCATCATCTGGCCGACCGGCAGGAGCAGCCCGCCACCCAGCCCCTGGACGGCGCGGAAGACGACCAGGCTCGCGACCGACCAGGCGGCGGCGCTGAGCGCGGAGCCCGCGATGAACAGCACGAGCGAGACGAGCCAGACGTTCCGGCCGCCGAACCTGCCCGCCGCCCAGCCGGTGACGGGAACCGTCATCGACAGGGCCAGCAGGTAGCCGGTGACGGCCCACTGCATGGTGGCGAGCGTCGTGTGGAAGTCGCGGGCCAGGGTGCCGAGCGCGACGTTGACGATCGTGGTGTCGAGCATCGTCATGACGACGCCCAGGAGGACGACCAGGCCCGTGGCCCCGAGGGGAGTTCGTACGCCGTATCGCATATCGTACAGCGTAACACTTTCGTACGCTGTCTAGAATCGGAGCCGTGAGTTCCGTTTGGTCGAGACCCTCGCCGCCCCGCCGCCCCGTGCTGACCAGGGAGGCGATCGTGGCCGCCGCCATCGCCGTCGCCGACGCCGAGGGGCTGGCCGCGGTCTCCATCAGGCGCGTGGCCGCCGAGCTGGACGCCCGGGCGATGACGCTGTACTCCTACATCGAGCGCAAGGAGGACCTGCTCGCCCTGATGGCCGACGAGATCGCCGCCGAGACGCTCGTCGAGGGGCCGCTGCCCGGCGACTGGCGCGAGGCGCTGCTGCTGCTCGCCCGGCGCGAGCGCGAGCTGGTGCGGCGGCATCCGTGGCGGGTCGAGCTGATCTCGCAGCGGGTGGACATCGGGCCCAACGGGCTGCGGCACGTGGAGCAGAAGCTGGCCGCGTTCGACGGGCTCGGGGTCGACCGGCTGACGGCCTGGCGGTTCCTGGCGGTGTTCAACGACTACATGACCGGGTTCGTGGTCAGGGAGGCGCAGGAGCGGGGGGCGCCCAGGGAACAGGGGGTCAACGACGCCGAGCGGGCCGCGGTGGCGCAGCCGTACATCAGGGAGCTGGTCGAGAGCGGTGAGTTCCCCCGGCTGGCGCCGATGATCGAGCAGGGCGTGCCGGGCGCGGACGACAACTTCGAGCGCGGGCTCAACTGGGTGCTGGACGGGATCGAGGCCCACCGGCGAGGGTGACGGCCGTTCTCGGGGGCGACACGCCCGGGCGATAGCCTTACCCCCGATGAACACCACCGTCTCCACGATCGTCATCGCCGGCTCGCTGCTGCTGATGCTGGTGAGCCTGATCGTCGCGATCCGCAACCGGCCGATGGGCATGGTGCTGCTGGTCGGCTTCGGCCTGCTCGAAGTGGCCGTGCTGGTGCAGGCGGGCTTCGTGATCGCGGCCGTGTCGGGCGGCGAGGGGCCCGCCGACAAGGTCACGCTGTTCGGCTACATCGGCGGGCAGGTGCTGATCCCGCCCGCCGGGGTGTTCCTGGCGCTGGCCGAGCGGAGCAGATGGGGGTCGGGGATCCTGGCCGTGGCCGGGTTCGCGATCGCCGTGATGAACGCCCGGGTGCTGCAGATCTGGCAGGGCGTGGCGTGACGACCTCCATCGGGACCGGGCCCGGGCGGGCGCTGATCGCGGTCTACGGGCTGTTCTCGCTGGCCGCCGGGGCGCGGGCGGCCGTGCAGATCGCCGGGAGGTTCGCCGAGGCGCCGCTGGCGTACTCGCTGTCGGCGTTCGCGGCGCTGGTCTACATCCTGCTCACCGTCGCGCTCTGGCGCGGCGCCCGCCGCCTCGCGCTGGTCGCGCTCGGCATCGAGCTGGCCGGCGTGCTGATCATCGGCACGCTCAGCCTCCTCGATCCGGCCGCCTTCCCCGACGAGACAGTGTGGTCGGCGTACGGCAGGGGTTACCTGTTCATCCCCCTCGTGCTGCCTCTGGTGGGCCTGTTCTGGCTGCGGCGCAGGCGTTAGCGCCCGCCCTGCCCGGGCAGTGGCAGACCCCATGAGCACGATCGAACATTCGGAAGACGTCGAGGTCCCCATCAGGGCGGCCTACAACCAATGGACGCAGTTCGAGAGCTTTCCCGAGTTCATGGAGGGCGTGGAGTCGGTCAAGCAGATCGGCGACACGCGTACGGCGTGGGTGGCGGAGATCGCCGGCGTCCGGCGCGAGTTCGAGGCCGAGATCACCGAGCAGCACCCCGACGAGCGCGTCGCCTGGCGCAGCGTGGACCGGCCGCACCACGCCGGTGTGGTGACCTTCCACCGGCTCGACGACAGCAGGACCAGGATCACGCTCCAGATGGAGTACGACCCCGAGGGCTTCGTCGAGACCGCCGGTGACTGGCTGCAGCTCGTACGCATGCGGGTCGTCGGCGACCTCAAGCGCTTCAAGACCTTCATCGAGTCGCGCGGCGGCGAGACCGGCGGCTGGCGCGGCGACGTGCCGGGGCCGCACCAGCGCGGCTCCTCCTACGGCGAGAGCGACCGGCCCGTCCCGCCCGGGACCGTGGGCGGCGGCGACTATCCGCCCGGCGGCACGCTCCCGCCTCCCGGTCCGGTGCCTCCGGGCGGCGAGCCTCCCGAGGGCCCGCGGCCCGTCCTCTGACCCTGTCCACTGAGCGCCGTCCCTGAGCGCCTGCCCTCTGATCAGGGCGGATCTGTTCAGGGCGCGCGCAAGACCCCCGGAATCCCATCGCCGGGGGTTTTGCCATGACCAGGAATAAACGGATATTTCGGTCCTGTTAAGGTGGTGATTCGTCCCATGATTTGATGAGTGGAGGACTACCACCGACATGAGCGTGCTCGCCCAAGAGTCCCGAGGCAGAACCACCCCGCTGGCTTGGCTCCTCGTGCTGGGAATCGTCCTCGCCGCGCTCAACCTGCGCACCGCCGTCACCAGCGTGGGCCCGCTGCTCGACCACCTCGCCGCCGGCCTCGGCATGTCGAGCGCCGGCACCGGGCTGCTCACCACGCTGCCCGTGCTGGCCTTCGCCAGTGTAGGCGCCATCACCCCGGCACTGGCCCGGCGGGTCGGCGAGCACCGGCTGCTGCTGCTCGCCCTCGTCACGCTGGGCGCGGGGCTGCTCGTCAGGTCGATGGTCGGCTCGGCCCCGGTGTTCCTGCTGAGCAGCGCGGTCGCGCTGTCCGGCGGCGCCGTCGGCAACGTGCTCATCCCGACGCTGATCAAGCGTCACTTCCCGGCGAACACCGGGATCATGACCACCGTCTACACCACGGCCCTGGCGGCGGGCACCATGCTGGCCGCCGCCGCGACCGTGCCCATCGAGCGCGCGTCGGGGGACTGGCACGTCGCGCTCGGCGTGTGGGCGGCCCTGGCCGCCGTGGCCGCCATTCCGTGGCTTGCGCTGCTGCGCAGTGAGCCGGAGCGGGACACGGGCGGCCGGGACGCGAGCCTGCGCGGCCTGGTCAGGAGCAAGCTGGCGTGGATGATCGCGATCTACTTCGGCACCCAGTCGATGATCGCCTACATCATGTTCGGCTGGCTCGCCACGATCCTCACCGACGCCGGTTACACCACCTCGGAGGCCGGGCTGGTGCTCGGCGTGTTCACGGCGCTGAGCATCCCCGTCTCGATCCTCGTGCCCGTGATCGCCTCCCGCTACCGCGACCAGCGGCCCGCCGTGGCCGGGCTCGTCGCCTTCTACGCGGTCGGCTTCCTCGGGCTCTGGTTCGCGCCGCCCTCCACGGCGATGGTGTGGGTGGTGTTCGTGGCCGTGGGGATGGGGTCGTTCCCGCTGGCGCTGATGATGCTGGCGCTGCGCACCCGTACTCCGGAGGCCACGGCCGCGCTGTCGGCGTTCGGGCAGAGCGCCGGCTACCTGATCTCCAGCGTCGGCCCGCTGCTCGTGGGCGTGCTGCGGGAGGCGACCGGCGGGTGGGCGGTGCCGTACGTGCTGATCTTCGCCGTGCTGGTGGCGCAGCTCGTCACCGGCCTGTACGCCGGCCGCAACCGCTACCTGGAGGACGAGCGGGCCGCTGCCAGAATGGCCGGGTGAGATCCACTGTCGTCACCTTCCCGAGCGGCCTGACCAGCGGCCGCTCCCAGATCGTCGGGGCCGTGCCGGTGGGGGAGCGGCACGGCCTCGTCGCCGCCGAGACACCCTTCCACCCCCTCGACCACACCTGGCCCGACCAGCCCGCGGACCGCGGCACGATCGGGGGTCTGCCGGTCGTCGACTGCGTTACAGGGGCCCAGTCGACGACCGGACCGACCGCCGGCGAGGTCTTCCTCGGCGAGTCCATCCCCGTGCGGCGCGGGACCGAGGGCTGGGAGTGGCTGGTCGTCCACGTGACGGAGGCGCCGCTGCCGGTGGGGGCCGAGGTGGACCTCGAAGTCGACCCGGCCTTCCGGGCGGCGCTCTGCTACGGCCACACCGCCTGCCACCTGGCCGCGCTCGCCCTCAACGCGGCGCTGGCCGATCACTGGCGCAAGGAGGCGCGGCCCGACGCGCTCGGGAGCCCCGACTTCGACCAGGCGGCGATCACCTCCTCGCGGATCGTGCCGCACGGCAGCGTGGACGTCTACCGCCTGGGCAAGTCGCTGCGCAAGAAGGGCTTCTCCGGCGAGGACCTGGACCCGGCGAAGGTGGCCCGGCGGGTGAACGACCGGCTGGCGGCGTGGGTGGCCGCCGACGCGCCGGTCCGGCTGGACGTGCCGGGGCCGGGGCTGACGGCCCGCCGTACGTGGCACTGCTCGCTGCCCGAAGGCGAGGCGTCGATCCCGTGCGGCGGCACCCATGTGGGGCATACGGCTGAGCTGGCCGGGGTCGCGGTCGAGCTGCAGCTGTCGCCGGAGGACGCGACCCTGACCATGCGGACGGGCCGCGCCTGAGGGATCCATCTGTCAGCATCTGTTGACAAGCGGGTGCTTGTCAGCACATGCTGACACCATGGAAGTCACCGAGCTGGCCGAGGCGGCCACCGATCGCGACCCGGGAGTGGGGCTGGCGGCGGTGGCCGCGCTCAGGGCCCTGCTGGAGGAGCTGGAGGCGGTCCACGTGTCGAACGCCCGCGCCCAGGGGTGGTCGTGGGAGCAGATCGCCGACGCGCTGGGGGTCCGCCGGCAGTCGGCACACCGCAAGCACGCTCGCAGGACGGGGAGGTAGGAGAAGGTGATGTTCGACAGGTACACGGAAGGCGCCCGCCGGGCGATGGTCAGGGCGGGGATCCTGGCGCTCGACGCCGGGCGGCCCGCCCTCGACGCCGATGTGATCCTGCTGGGGGTGGCGGAGGTGCGCCCGTTCTCGCTGCCGTCCTTCACCGCCTCGGCGGCCGACGTGCGCGAGCGCGTGGACGTGCCGGACCCGGGGTCGCTCCTGGCCACGCTCGGCATCGACCTGGCCGAGGTGCACCGCCGCACCCGGGCCGGCACGGACGAGCCGGAGCGGTGGACGCTGCGCCGCTCCCGCGTGCGCCCGCTGCGGGTGACCCTGTACGGGCCGCTGGGGCAGATCCCGCTGGCCATGCACGCCAGGAAGGTGATCGAGGTGGCCCAGTGGCGGCCGGGCCCGATCACCGGCGAGCGGCTGCTGTGGGGCCTGCTCGCCGACTACGCCAACGGCGTCGGCCGGATCCTCTGCGACGCCGGGGTGAACCTGCCGGACCTGGTCCGCGAGGCCGGCATCCCGACCCGCCGCGCCGCCTGACCCCGGTGCCGGGCCCGCTGGACCCGGCCGGGGCCGCGGGTCAGACGGGCTTCAGGTGGGCGATCTTCTCGGGGTTGGCGACCAGGTAGATCGTCTCGATCTTGCCGTCCGCGACGAGCAACGTCAGGACGCTGATCACCCGCCCGTCGGCCGAGATGACCACGGCGGGAGCGTTGTTCAGCATCGCCACCGCGAACGACATCCCGGCGACCTCCGCCATGCCGATCGAGGCCATGAACTTGGCGATGTTCGCCGGGGTGTTGATCGACAGGAGGTAGCGGCTCACGTTCTCGGAGCCGGTGATGACCCGCAGCGCCGCCCTGGCCTTGCCGCCGCCGTCGCTGACCATCGTCACCTGGTCGGCGAACAGCTCGATCAGGCCGTCGAGGTCGCCGTCGGCGGAGGCGCTGATGAACCGCTCGGTGATCCGCCGGCGCTCCTTCCGGTCCACGTCGAAGCGCGGCCGCCGCTCGTGCACGTGGTCGCGCGCCCGCCGGGCGAGCTGCCTGGTGGCCGGCTCGGCCCGCCCGATGATCTCCGCGATCTCCGAGAACGGCAGGTCGAACGCCTCCCGTAACACGAACACGGCCCGTTCGAGCGGCGACAGCGTCTCCAGCACGACGAGTAACGCCATCTCCACGGAGTCGGCCAGCTCGGCGCGCTCGGCGACGTCGGGCGCGGTGCTCACCGGCTCGGGCAGCCACGGCCCGATGTACGACTCCCGCCGCGACTTCGCCCACCGCAGCCGGTCGATGGCCAGCCGCGAGGTCACCCTGATCAGGTATGCCTTGGGCTCGTCGACGGTCGACTCGTCCACCCCCGACCAGCGCAGCCACGCCTCCTGGACGACGTCTTCGGCGTCGGCGACGCTACCGAGGATCCGGTAGGCCACTCCCGTCAGCAGGCTTCGGTGCTCGTCAAAGGTCGACATGAAACCTAGACGTATCACGGGAGCCTCGGCGTGACACAAGGGCTCCGGGACTCCGTTACACTTGTTGATCGCAAGGGGCTATGGCGCAGTTGGTAGCGCGCCTCCATGGCATGGAGGAGGTCTGGGGTTCGAATCCCCATAGCTCCACCCCTTCAGTCAGCGGCGGTGTCCTCCCGGGCGCCGCCGTTCGCGTTCCACGGCCCGCTCGTGACCGGGTCGAACAGGGCCAGCTCCGCCTTCGTCGGCGGCTCGAACAGCTTCGCCCACTCGTCGAGCAGGTCCGGGGTGATCGGGACGGTGCCCCAGGAGCCGGCCTCGTTGCGCGTGGCCAGGCGGCGGTGGAGCTCGTCCATCGGGGTCGCGAGATAGCGCAGCTCCACGGCGGCGCCGAGGGCGCGGGCGGCCAGCCGCAGCTCGTCGCGCTCCGCCCGGGCCCAGAAGCCGTACTCCAGGACGACGGTGTGGCCGAGCCGCAGCAAATCCTGGGCATGCCGCCAGAGCTGCTTCTCCAGCCGGTCGCGCGCCGGGTCGTCGTACGGGTCGAGGCCGAGGTGCGCCAGCCACTCGTCCGGGCACAGCCGGACGGCGGGCAGCTCGGCCGCCAGGCGGCGGGCCAGCGTCGTCTTCCCGGAGCCCGGCAGGCCGCAGAGCAGGATGAGGCGTCCCCGTGTCATGGAGCCGATCATCCCAGAGGGTCAGGGGGCGAGCAGGCGGGCGAGGGCCCGCGGGAGGTCGTCGCGGTTCTGCGGCGTCACGGTGATCAGCTCGGCCTCGATCTGCGCCTTCAGCGTCGGGTGGGTGCGCTGGTGGACGGTGGCCACGATCGGGAGGCCGGCCTCGAAGAGCGCCACGCAGCGCGGCAGGAAGGCCGGGGACAGCAGCTCCATCGGGCCGATCTCGTCGATGAGCGTCACCGCGCCCTTCGTGGTCAGCGCCCGCTGCATGGCCGGCAGCGCGATGCGCTCGAACGCGGGCACGTTGACGCCGTATCTGCCGACCCGCGGACCCGACACCCACGAGAGGTGGGCCATCACGGCCTTGCGGCCGCCGAACTCCTCCACCGTGAACCCCGCCCGCCGCCCGTGCTCGCGCACCTCGTCACTGAGGAAGCCGCAGACGGGCACCCCCGCCGCCCGCAGGAGGTCGGCGAGGCGGCGGACGACGGTGGTCTTGCCCGTGCGGGGCGGGGCGGTGAGCAGGATGCGCGGCCTGGACACGGCTCCAGGATGGCAGACCCGTCACTCCCCGAGAACGGTCAGGTAGTGCGGGTTGCGCATGATTCCCAGGATGTTGCCGAACGGATCCACCACCGACGCGGTGACGAACCCCTCCCCGTCGCCCTGGTGGGTGATCGGCTGGTACTCCTTGGCGCCCATGGAGAGCAGCCGCTCCAGGGTGGCCTCCAGGTCGTCCACGTGCCAGTGCATGACCGCGCCCGCGGGCCGGTCGGTCGCGCCGGGCGGGGCGTAGCGGGCGTCGATCAGGCCGAACTCGTGCTGGTAGTCGCCGATGCGGAACTCGATGTAGCCGGGCTTCTGGTAGTACGGCTCGATGCCGAGGAACTCGGTGTACCAGGCCTTGGCGGCCTCCAGGTCGGCGGCCCAGAACGTCAGTGTGGCGAATCCTCGCAGCATGTCGGTGACCTCTCGTCTCGTTCCCGTTGAGCTACATGGACAGTTTGCGGGATGAAAGTGTTCATCAAATGAGCACTTTTTCCGGGAGAATCGGAAACATGAGAGCCGATCGACTGGTGGCCGCGCTGCTGCTGATGCAGGCGCGCGGCCGGGTGACCGCGGCGGAACTGGCCGGGGAGCTGGAGGTGTCCGTGGCCACCGCGCGCCGCGACCTCGAAGCGCTGTCCGCCGCGGGCATCCCCGTGTACCCGCAGGCGGGCCGGGGCGGGGGGTGGTCGCTGCTGGGCGGCGCGCGCACCGATCTGACCGGGCTCACCGCGCACGAGGCTCAGGCGCTGTTCCTGCTGGCCGGCCCGGCCGCGCCGGCCGCTCCCGAGGTCAGGTCCGCGCTGCGCAAGCTGATGCGGGCGCTGCCCCAGACGTTCAGGGAGGAGGCGGAGGCCGCGGCCGGCGCGGTGGTGGTCGACCCGGCCCGCTGGGGCGAGCCGGAGAAGGAGCGGCCCGAGCTGGTGCGGGTCCTGCAGGGCGCCACCGTACGGCGGCGCCGGGTCCGGCTCGTGTACGAGGGCCGCCGCGACCGGGAACGCACCGAGCGGGTCGTCGATCCGTGGGGGCTGGTGGACAAGGACGACGTCTGGTATCTGCTGGCGGGGACCGAGCGCGGCCAGCGGACGTTCCGGGTGGACCGGATCGCCGAGGCCGTGGTGACGGAGGAGGGGTTCGAGCGGCCCGGCGACTTCGAGCTGGCCCGGGCCTGGGAGGGGGTCGTGGAGGAGATGGAGCGGCGGCGCTCGACGGTCTCCGCGACCGTGCTCATCGCCGACCGGCTCCTGCCCATCCTGCGCGACCACTTCGGGCGTCACTGCCGGACCCTGGGAACCGAGGCGGACGGGCGGGTCCGGGTGCGGGTGGCGGCCCCGATGGCGTTGACCATCGCCGAGCAGCTCGCCGGGTGGGGCGCGCGGGTGGAGGTGGTGGAGCCGGAGCAGGTCAGGGCCGAGCTGGCCAGGATCGGCGCCGAGCTGGTCGAGCGCTACCGGCCCTGACAGCCGTCAGTCCTCGGCGGGGAGGGTGCCGGACAGGGCCGCGTGCTCCCAGCGGATGTGCTCCCACGCCTGCTCCACGTGCCGCCGCTCCGTCATCGCGGCCCCGACGGCCATCCGCAGCACCACCCGGTCGCCGATCCTGGTGTGCGTCACGTACATCGACCCGCTCGCGTTGAGCAGCTCCATCAGCCGCAGCGTGGCCCGGTCCGCCTCGGCCGCCGTCAGGCCCGGCCACCGCGGGCGGAAGCACACGAGCCCGAGGGGGTGCGGCTCGTGCAGCTCGAAGCCGGGGTCCGCGGAGATCCACGAGGCCAGGTCCTGCGCCAGCGCGACGCCCTTGCGGATGTGCGCGCGCAGCCCCTCGGCCCCGTACCAGCGGATCACCGACCACAGCTTCAGCGCCCTGAACCGGCGGCCCAGCGGCACCTGCCAGTCCCGGTAGTCGATGACGGAGCCGGTCGTGGTGGCGGTGTTGCGCAGGTATTCGGGGAGGGTCGAGAGAGCGGCGAGCAGCGGGGCGCGGTCGGCGGTCCACAGGACGGTGCAGTCGAAGTTCGTCAGGAGCCACTTGTGCGGGTTGGTGACGTAGGAGTCGGCGTACTCGCCCACGCCGTCGTTGAGCCGCCGGAACTCCGGGCAGATCGCCGCGACCCCGGCGTAGGCGGCGTCCACGTGCAGCCAGACGCCGCGCTCCGCGCACACCTCGCCGATCGCGGGGACCGGGTCGATGGCGGTGGTGGAGGTGGTGCCGACGGTGGCGCACACCATGGCGGGGACGGCGCCGGCCGCCCGGTCCCGGTCCAGGAGGGTGCGCAGGTGGCTGGGGTCCATGGCGAGCGTACGGGGATCGACGTCCACGACGCGTACGCCCTGCGCGCCCAGGCCCGCGATGCGTGCCGCCCGCTCCAGGGACGAGTGCGTCTGGGACGACACGTACATCGTGTACCGGCGGGTGATCCCGTCCGAGGTGACCTGGCCGTCGCCGGCCCGGTGCAGCGCGGCCAGCAGCGCGACCAGGCAGGCGCTCGACGCCGAGTCCTGGATGACGCCGCCGCCCGCCCCGTCGGTGCGGAAGTGGTCCGGCAGGCCGAGCAGGCCCGCCAGCCAGTCGACCACCACCGTCTCCAGCTCCGTGCACGCCGGGCTGGTGACCCAGAGCATGCCCTGCACCCCCAGCCCGCTGGACAGCAGGTCGCCCAGGATGGCCGGGCCGCTGGCGTTGGAGGGGAAGTAGGCGAAGAAGCCGGGATGCTGCCAGTGCGTGATGCCGGGCAGCAGGATCCGCCCCAGGTCCGACAGCACGGCCTCGAACGGCTCCCCGTGCTCGGGGGGCCGTGACGGCAGGGCGCGCCGGATCTCACCCGGCTTGACCTGTGACACCACGGGATGGGACTCGATGCCGGCGAGGTAGTCCGCGATCCAGTCGATGACCTGCTTGCCGTGGCGGCGGAACTCCTCAGGGGTCATGTGAGGGCTCATCCGCCCACTCTGTAGGCATTTGCGGTCTCGGGGAAAGGGGACGGGCCGGAGGCTTTCGCCTCCGGCCCGTTCTATCTCAAGCGGTCGGGAGACCGCCGAGCGTCAGTAATGTCTGGGGTAGCGCCTGCTCCCGAACGACTTGCCGACGTGGAAGCCACCGGGCAGGCGGACGGACACGTGCTTGCGTCCGTCGGGAGTGGTCGAGACGTGGAAGCGCCGGTTGCCGAAGCTGTGGCTGACGCCGTGCCGCGACAGGTTGATCCGGAACGGCCCCACTTTGATTGACTTGCGGTAGTGCCAGCCCATGTCCCTCCTCCGCATCGTGCGCTCATGAGGTAGAACGACCGGAATCGGCCGCTGGTTCCCGGCCGGCCGCGCGCGTGAGTGTCTCCGCCAGGGCTTCGAGCGCGTGGGGGTAGGCGCGTTCCGAGGGGCCGGCGTACCCGATGAGCAGGCCCTCCCGCCCGGCGCCGTGCCAGAGCGGGGAGGCGGGGCGCAACGCGATGCCCCGGCGCGCGCACGCGTCGAGCAGCTCGGCCTCCGAGGGGCCGCCGCCGGGCAGCAGCAGGAGGGTGCGCAGGCCCGCCGCCACGCCGGGCAGGACCGCGCCGGGCAGCGCGGCGGCCAGGCGGGCGCGCAGCAGCTCGCGGCGCCGGCGGTAGCGCAGGCGGGCGGCGCGGATGTGCCGGTCGTAGTCGTGGGTCTCGATCAGCCGGGCCAGCACGAGCTGGCCGAGCACCTCCGTGTGGATGTCGGCGTGCAGCTTGGCCTCGGTGACGGGGCCGATCAGCGCGGGCGGCACCGCCATCCAGGCCAGGCGCAGGGCGGGGGCGAGGGACTCCGAGGTGGTGCCGAAGTACACGGCCTGCTCCGGCGCCGTGCCCTGGAACGCGCCGACCGGCTGCCGGTCGTAGCGGAACTCCCCGTCGTAGTCGTCCTCGACGACCAGGCCGCCCCACTCGCGCAGCGCGTGGCGCCGGCTCGGGTGCAGGGGGACGCCCATGGGGTACTGGTGCGCGGGGGTGACGACCGCGGCGGCGACGGCGGGGGTGAGCGTCCCGACCCGCGCGCCGAGCTCGTCCACCGGCAGCGGTACGACCTCGCGCCCGGCGCGGCGGACCACCTCCCGGTAGAAGTCGTGCCCCGGGTCCTCCATGGCGATCGGGCCGTCGCCGATGACGGCGGCGAGCAGGTTGAGCGACTGGACGAAGCCGGTCGTGACGACGATGTGCTCGGGCGTGGTCACCACTCCCCGGGTCCTGGCCAGGTAGCCGGCCAGCGCCCGCCGGAGCTCGATCCGGCCGCGCGGGTCGCAGAGGCCGAGGACGGCGGCGGGCGCGGTCGCGAGCACGTGCCGGGTGGCGCGCAGCCAGGCGCGGGCGGGGAAGGCGGACACGTCGGGCTGCCCCGGGCGCAGATCGTGCACGGGCTCGGGCAGGGCGGCAGGTTCCGGGGCAGGGGGGACGGGGCCGGGAGTCGAGACGGCGGCGACCTCCGTTCCCGAGCCCGGGCGGGTGGTCAGGTAGCCCTCCGCGACGAGCTGGTCGTACGCCGCGGTCACCGTGCCCCGGGACAGCCGCAGCTGCGCGGCCAGCGAGCGGGTCGAGGGCAGCCGGGTGCCGCGCGCCAGCCGCCCGTCCCTGACCGCCGCCCGCAGCGCGTCCTCCAGCGCGCCGCGCCGCCCGCCCCCGGCTGAGAGCTCCAGGTGCAGGTCCACTCCGGAGCCGGCCCAATCTTTTCGCACGGAACCGGATCTTACGTGTGGTCCGGTGTCCGGGCTTACCGTAGGTGAGCTGGCAGAACCGGAAGGGGACCACCGTCATGATCGTGATCGCTCACCTGAGCGACATCCACATCGGCGCCACACCGCAGAGCGCCGGCCGGGCCGACGCCGTCATGCGTTACCTGGACGCGATGCCCGGCGACGTCGACGCGGTGCTGGTCACCGGCGACATCGCCGACCACGGGCTCGCCGAGGAGTACGAGACTGCCGCCAAGCTGCTCACCTCCCGCCACCCCGTCCTGGTCGTTCCCGGCAACCACGACGTGCGGGCGGAGTTCCGCCGCGTCCTGCTCAGCGAGGAGGCCGCCGACGGGCCCGTCAACCAGGTCCTGCGCACTCCCGGCGCCGTCTTCGCCATGTGCGACTCCTCCATCCCGGGCGAGGACCCGGGTGACCTCGACGACGAGACGATCGCCTGGCTCGAAGGCGTGCTGGACGGCACCGACCTGCCGGTCTTCGTGGCCTTCCACCACCCGCCGGTGCCGCTGCACAGCGCGCCGCTGGACGCGATCCGGCTGCGGCGGGCCGAGCGGCTGGAGGCGCTGCTCGCCGGCCGCACCGGCGTGCCCGCGATCCTGGTCGGGCACGCTCACATGGCCGCGGCCACCACGTTCGCCGGCCGGCCGCTGCTGGTGGGCGGGGGCGTCGTGTCCACGCTGAAGCTGCCGTGGGAGGGCGGCGAGAGCTTCGCCGACTCGGTCGACTACGAGCTCCCGCCGGTGATCGCCTTCCACGTGCTGGACGACGCGGGCCGGATGACCACCCACTACCGCGTCGTCCCGTAGGGGGCGGGGGGCTCCGCCCCCTACGGCGTTCTCACCGCTCGGTGAGCTCGATGAACGTCACCGAGTACGCGGGGAAGTCGTAGGCGAAGGCCGAGGAGAAGCCGTTCACCTGCCGCCGCACCGGCGCGATCCGGTCCGGTTCGGCGATCGAGTTCACGTCCGACGGCGCGCCGGTCAGCGAGGTGACCGTGGCCGTCGGCCGGAACCGGGCCGAGCCGAGGTCCACGCTGCCGCGCACGGCTGTGTCCTGCGCGTTGACGACCTTGAGCGTCACCGACTTCCCGTCCCTGGATACCACCTGGTACAGCGGCTCCACCCGGGCGCTGTCCACGAAGTCGTTGATCCGCTGCCCGTCCAGCCAGGTCGTGATCCGCCGCCCGCTGACCTGGACCTTGAGCCGGTAGTCGCGGCCGGTCTCGACGGTGGTGGCCGAGGTGGCGATCGAGGACTTGCCGCCGTTCACGGCCTTCTCGACGGCGGACTGGGTGTTGCCCCAGCCGCCGACGTTCCACCAGTAGAAGTTGCCGGTGTCCGCGACCCCGAACATCACCAGGAAGCCCTCCGCGCCCGCGGTCTTGCGGGCCGTCACCTCCATCGTGTAGTTCGACCAGTCGGCCGAGCCCGCCGTGGACCTGGCGTCCTCGACCTGCGCCGTCTGGACGTAGGCCCCGTCCTGCACGGCCCAGGTGCCCAGGCCCGGCGTCCACCTGCCGGCCCCGGCCGAGAAGTCGTCCGACAGCAGCACGGTGCCGTCCGCCGCGGTGACCCGTACGTCGTCGTACCGGACCGCGGTGTTCCACGCGCCCAGCCCGACCGCGCCCCTGATGTCCTCGACCGGCCTGGCCTCACCCTCGAACGCGCTCGGCACCACCCGCTCGCCCACGTTCGTGGAGAACAGGCGCTGGACGTGGTAGCTCGGCGAACCGTAGGCCTGGTCGTTGTCGAACCAGATCAGGTCCGGCGTCCAGTCCACGTAGTCGACGTTGGCCAGCAGCGGCGCGTACGAGGCCAGCTGCACGACGTCGGAGTTGCGCTCGATGCCCGTCATGTACGACGCCTCGCTCAGCGCGTTGTAGAAGGTGTTGCCCCGGGAGGCGTACTCACCCACGAACACCTTCGGTCCAGTGCGGTCGTAGGTGTCGTAGCGGTGGTTGTTGGCCAGGAACCAGTCCGGGTTGTTGTAGTAGTGCTCGTCGACCAGGTCGGCCTTCTGGTCGCGGGCGAACTGCCACATCCGGTCGAACCAGGCGCCCTGCGACGTCTGACCCGAGTTACTGATGATCTTGATGTCGGGATACTCGGCCCGCACCGCGTTCGCGAACTTCGGGTAGTTCGTGAAGAACTCCTCGTAGATCTCCTCGTTCCCGAGCCCGATGTACTCCAGCCCGAACGGCTTGGGATGCCCCAGCTCGGCCCGCTTCCTGCCCCAGGTCGAGGTGACCGGCCCGTTGGCGAACTCGATCAGGTCCAGCGTGTCCTGCACCCACCGGGCCAGCTTGGCCTCGTCGGTCAGCGGCCGGTTCTCGCCGCAGCCGTTCACGCCCACCGACAGCACCGGCAGCGCCTCGGCCCCGATGTCCTCGGCGAACTGGAAGTACTCGTAGTAGCCGATGCCGTAGGTCTGGTTGTAGCCCCAGAAGTTGAAGTTCGTCGGCCGCTCCTCGACCGGGCCGATCGTCTCCTTCCACTGGTAGATCCGGCGCCGGTCCTGGTTCTCCGAGTACGGGTCGTAGGTGCCTACGTTGGTGACGCAGCCGCCGGGGAAGCGCAGGAACCGCGGCTCCAGATCGGCGATCATCTTGGCCAGGTCCGCCCGCATGCCGTGGCCCTTGAAGGTGTCGCGGGGGAACAGCGAGACCATGTCCAGATCGGTCCGCCCGGCGGGTGCCTGCACCACGAGCCGGCCCGCGTCGGTGGTGCCCGAGGCGGTGAACGACGCCTTGTACGTGGCCCAGCCGCCGGCCTTGACCTGCAGAGTGGCCCGGCCCAGCACGGTCGTGCCGTCCTCCACGGTGACCGTCAGGGGACCGGCCTGCTGGCGCCTGGCCCACAGCGACAGGTCGTAGCGCTTGCCGGCCTTGAGCGGCAGGCCGCGGTTGAACCCGGCGTTGGCCGCTCCCGCCGTGCCGTCGCCGGTCACGTCGAGCCGCAGGTAGTTGCGGTTGGCGGCGTTCAGCGGGTCCTCGCCGGTGACGGTCAGGGCGGCGGTGGCGCCGCGCTCGGCCTTGGACCACGCGGTCAGGCCGGTGTAGGAGCTCTCGTCGGTGGAGTTGAACTCGAACGAGCGGTTCTGCACCAGCTCGGCGTAGAGACCGCCGTCGGCGGCGTGGTTGATGTCCTCGTAGAAGACGCCGTACAGGTCGGGGCTGACCTTCGTGCCCTTGGCCTTCGGGTCCACGGTCAGCTTGCCCGATGTGTAGCCCTCGACCCGGAACTTCGTCGCGTCCGTGCCCATGACCAGCTTCCCGTCGCTGATCGAGATGCTCCGGCCGCCGGAGGACACCGTGACCTTGCCCCCACCGGCATCCGTCAACCGCCAGACCGAGGCCGAGCCGCTCAGCCGCACCTGCGGCCTCGCCTCCAGGTATTCGCCGGTCGCCACGTCCTTGAGTTTGACGCCGTCGCCGCTGGGCTCCGCCGTGACGGCCAGGGCGGTCATGGGAGCCTTCGCCGAGGCGCGCACCGTCCCCGAGCGGTCGGCCGACAGGTACGGCAGCGCCGCCGCCCGCAGCGTGAACGCCCCTTCCGGCACCACCGGCTGCCCCTCGGCCGCCTTGATCGCGATGTAGTCGAAGTCGGCCCGGACGGAGGTGCCGTTCTGCGCCGAGAGCCCGAAGAGTCCGACCTGCCCGATCTTCAGCGCGGCGGTCATCCTCGACGCCTGCACCCAGGCCGTGCCGTCCCAGTAGGAGGAGACGAATTCGTCGCCGGTCCTGGCCAGCTTGACGATCTCGGCGGTGGAGCCGGGTCTGGCCGCGAAGGCCGAGGTGAAGGCCGCGCCCACCTCGGCGGCCGTCTCGATCACCGGTCCGCCCGCGAACCCGACGTGGGCCAGCCCGGCCCGTACGTAGTTGTCCCAGTCCTGCCAGGCCAGCAGGCCCGCGCTCTGGTAGTCCAGCGTGACGGGCGCGCTGAGCTTGGTGACGACCTCGAAGTCGCCGTCGGGGACGTCCACGAGGAAGAGGTTCCGGGCGTTGTTCGTGCCCTGGTGGGTGTCGCCGGTCAGGGTGTCCAGGTGTAGCGCGCCGCCTGACAGGCTCCAGCGGGAGCTGTCAGGAGACAACACCGTCCAGTCCTCGCCGAGCGTGGTGCCGTCGAACTGGTCCACGACGGCGCCTTCGGGGATGGGGTCCGCTGCCGCCGCGACCGGAGGCGCCACCACCAGGCCCGCTAAGAGCAGGGCGGATAAGGCGATTCGCAACATGAGTGGGGGCTCCTCACTGGTTGTTAGCGTTAACACAGAAGTGAGCGTTAACAACGGCGATTCGCGACAAGTTAAGGACTGCCCGGGAGCGGCGTCAAGGGGCGCTGAGATGGATCCGCGGCGAAGCGAGGGGCATCCATCCCGCCCGCCGAGCGGAGCCCGGCAAGGTGAACTCGCGTAACCCGAACGTAATGCGGAGAGCCCTTGACGGAACGGGTTGTTAACGTTCACAGTCGGGGCCAAGCCAGGAAAGGAGCACGGCTGTGGGATCCACCCTGGGGCGTCGCCTGCCGGTCATGGCCGATGTGGCCAAAGAGGCCGGCGTGTCGCATCAGACTGTCTCCCGCGTGCTCAACGATCATCCGAACGTGCGCAGCGAGACCCGTACACGGGTGCTCGAAGCGATCGACAAGCTCGGCTACCGCCGCAACCTCGTCGCCCGCGCACTCGTCACCAAGCACTCCAGAACGCTCGGAGTGGTCAGTTTCGACACCACGCTGTACGGCCCGGCCAGCACCGTCTACGGCATCGAACAGGCGGCCAGGGCGGCCGGCTACTTCGTCAGCATCGTCAGCCTCAAGTCGATCGACAAGGCCGGCGTGCGCGATGCCCTGGACTACCTGGCCGACCAGGGCGTGGACGGCATCGTCGTGGTCGCGCCGCAGCGCTCGGCCGCCCGGGCCCTGGCCGACCTGCCGCTCGGCGTCCCCACCGTCGCCGTCGAGGGCGGCGAGGCGGGCGACGTGTCCGTGGTGTGCGTCGACCAGGTCGCGGGAGGCAGGCTCGCCACCGAGCACCTGCTGTCGCTGGGCCACGAGACGGTGTGGCACGTCAGCGGTCCCTCCGACTGGCTGGAGGCCGAAGGGCGCGTGGCCGGGTGGCGGGCCGCGCTGGAGCAGGCGGGCCGCGAGGCCCCACGACCGCTCGCCGGGGACTGGAGCCCGCGCTCGGGGTACGAGGCGGGCCGCAGCCTGGCGAGCATGAGGAACGTCACCGCGGTCTTCGTCGCCAACGACCAGATGGCGCTCGGCGTGCTGCGGGCGTTCACCGAGCAGGGGGTGAGAGTGCCCGAGCAGGTGAGCGTCGTCGGTTTCGACGACATCCCCGAGTCCGAGTTCTTCTCGCCGCCGCTCACGACCATCAGGCAGGACTTCGACGCGGTGGGCAGACACAGCATCGAGGTGCTCGTACGGCAGCTCGAAGGCGGACTCCAGGAGCGTGAGCGGCTCGTGGTGCCGCCGACGTTCGTCGCCAGGGTCAGTACGGCCCGGGCCTGAGCCGTACCGGAAGGCAGGACGCGCTGGCACCCGACCAGGGTTGTTAGCGTTCACATCAGAAGGGAACCCCCCACGTGTTAAAGAGGATCTCGGCGTTGGTGCTCGCCGGGCTCACCGCGATGTCGGTGGCGTCCTGCGGCAGCGGTGGCAGTGGTGCCAGCGGTGGCAGCGGTACGGGCAGCGGCAGCGGCAGCGATGCGATCACCATGGGCTTCTCCCAGGTGGGCGCGGAGAGCGGCTGGCGGACCGCCAACACCAAATCCGTGCAGGACTCGGCGAAGAACGCGGGCATCACGCTCAAGTTCTCCGACGCCCAGCAGAAGCAGGAGAACCAGATCAAGGCCATCCGCTCCTACATCCAGCAGAAGGTGGACATCATCGCCTTCTCGCCGGTGGTGGAGTCGGGCTGGGACACGGTGCTCAAGGAGGCCCAGAACGCGAAGATCCCGGTCATCCTGACCGACCGCGCCGTGGACTCCAAGGACACGACCCTCTACAAGACCTTCCTGGGCTCCGACTTCATCGAGGAGGGCAAGAAGGCCGGGCAGTGGCTGGTGGAGGAGTACAAGGACACCAAGGACACGGTGAACATCGTCGAGCTGCAGGGCACGACGGGCTCGGCGCCGGCCAACGACCGCAAGGCGGGCTTCGCCGAGGTCATCGGGGCGGACGCGAAGTTCAAGGTCGTCGCCTCGCAGACGGGTGACTTCACCAGGGCCAAGGGCAAGGAGGTCATGGAGGCCTTCCTGAAGTCCACCCCGGACATCGACGTGCTGTACGCGCACAACGACGACATGGGCCTGGGCGCGATCGAGGCGATCGAGGGCGCGGGCAAGGTGCCCGGCAAGGACATCAAGATCATCACTGTCGACGCGGTCAAGGACGGCATGCAGGCGCTGGCCGACGGGAAGATCAACTTCATCGTCGAGTGCTCGCCGCTGCTCGGCCCGCAGCTGATGGACCTGGCCAAGAAGGTCGTCAAGGGTGAGCAGGTGCCGGCGCGCGTGGTGACCGAGGAGACCACGTTCACCCAGGAGCAGGCCAAGCAGGTCCTGTCCACCCGCCAGTACTGAGCCCGGCCCGTCCCCCATCCGTCATTCCGGAAGGGATCCTGGCCGTGCGGGACCGGGGTCCCTCGGGCGGGTGGACGGAGGGGCGGCAGGGGCGTATGGACGAGGGAGGCGGTCCGGGGAACAGCCCGGGCCGCCGTCGCGATGCGAAAGGGGAATGGCTGATGGCCGTACCCGCGCCGGTCCTGACGATGAGCGGGATCGGCAAACAGTTTCCGGGGGTGAAGGCCCTGGACGGCGTGGACCTGCGGCTGCTGCCCGGTGAGGTGCACGCGCTCATGGGAGAGAACGGCGCGGGCAAGTCCACCCTGATCAAGGTGCTCACCGGCGTCTACCCCGCCGACGCGGGCACCATCGAGCTGGGCGGCGCGCCGGTCGCGTTCGGCAGCCCCCTGGAGGCGCAGCAGGCCGGGATCAGCACGGTCTACCAGGAGGTCAACCTCTGCACGAACCTCTCGGTGGCCGAGAACATCCTGCTCGGCCGCGAGCCGCGCCGCCGGGGGCGCATCGACTGGAAGCGCATGCGGGCCAGGGCCGGCGAGCTGCTGTCGCGGCTGGAGCTGAGCCTGGACGTGTCGGCGCCGCTGTCGTCGTACTCGCTGGCGATCCAGCAGATGGTGGCGATCGCGCGGGCGATCGACGTGGACGCCAGGGTGCTGATCCTCGACGAGCCCACCTCCAGCCTGGACGCGGACGAGGTCGCGCAGCTCTTCAGGGTGATGCGGCGGCTGAAGGAGGAGGGCATCGCCATCCTCTTCGTCTCCCACTTTCTCGACCAGATCTACGAAATTTCGGATCGTATGACGATTCTTCGCAACGGGCGGCTCGTCGGTGACTACCTGACGAGGGAGCTCCCGCAGGTCGAGCTGGTCGCGAAGATGATCGGGCAGGAGCTGGCCGCGCTGGAGCGCCTGCACGGCGAGGCCAAGGTCTTCGACCGCCCGCTGGTGGAGGCGCGCGAGCTGGGCCGCACCGGGGCGATCGAGCCGTTCAGCGTCACCATCCACGAGGGCGAGGTCGTGGGCCTGGCGGGGCTGCTCGGCTCCGGCCGTACGGAGATCGCCCGGTTGCTGTTCGGCGCCGACCACGCGAGCACGGGCGAGATCGCGATCGGCGGCTCGCCGTCGTCGTTACGCACGCCCCGCGCGGCGATGAACCACAAGATCGCGTTCTGCTCGGAGAACCGCAAGGCCGACGGCCTCATCCCGGACCTCACCGTGCGCGAGAACATCATCCTCGCCCTCCAGGCCACCAGGGGCTGGACCAGGCCGGTGCCGCGCGAGCAGCAGGACGAGCTGGTCGGCAGGTACGTCAAGGCCCTGAAGATCAGCCCGCCCAACCCCGAGCACCTCGTCCGCAACCTCAGCGGCGGCAACCAGCAGAAGGTCGTGCTGGCCAGGTGGCTGATCCTGGAGCCCCGGCTGCTCATCCTGGACGAGCCCACCCGGGGCATCGACGTGGGCGCGAAGACCGAGATCCAGCGCCTGGTCGCGGAGCTGTCGGACGGCGGGATGGCGGTGCTGTTCATCTCCGCCGAGCTGGAGGAGGTGCTGCGGCTCAGCCACAAGGTCGAGGTGCTGCGCGACCGGCGGCTGGTGGCCGAGTTGCCCAACGACGAGGCGCTCACGACAGACGTGCTGCTGGAGACGATCGCGAGCGGAGGGCGAGCCTCATGAGACGGCTGTTGTGGCCGCTGGTGGTGCTGGCCCTGCTGCTGGCGCTGAACGTGTTCTTCACGCCCAGCTTCTTCTCGATCCAGGTCAGGGACGGCCACCTGTACGGCAGCCTGATCGACATCCTGCGCTTCGGCGCGCCGCTGATCCTGGTCTCGCTGGGCATGACGCTGGTCATCGCCACCGGCGGCATCGACCTGTCGGTGGGCTCGGTGGTGGCGATCTCGGGCGCGCTGGCCTGCCTGCAGATCAGCCAGGACGCGAGCGTGTTCACCGCCGTGGCGCTGGCGCTCGGGCTGTGCCTGGCGCTGGGGGCCTGGAACGGGTTCCTGGTCGCGGGCATCGGGATCCAGCCGATCATCGCCACGCTCATCCTGATGGTGGCCGGGCGCGGTCTGGCCCAGCTCATCACCGACGGCCAGATCATCACCGTCAACAGCCCGGCGTACAAGGTGATCGGCGGCGGTTACTGGCTGACCGTGCCGTTCGGCATCCTCATCGTCATCGCCGTGCTGGCGATCACCGTGTTCCTGACCAGGCGGCTGGCGCTGGGCATGCTGATCGAGTCGGTCGGCGGCAACGCCGAGGCCAGCAGGCTGGCGGGCATCAGGGCGCGCGGGATCATCATCATGGTGTACGCGTTCGCCGGCCTGTGCGCGGGTGTGGCCGGACTGATGATCAGCTCGAACGTCTCCAGCGCCGACGGCAACAACGCCGGCCTGTGGATCGAGCTGGACGCGATCCTGGCCGTGGTGATCGGCGGCACGTCGCTGGCCGGCGGCCGGTTCTCGCTCGGCGGGACCGTGCTGGGCGCGCTCATCATCCAGACCCTGACCACGACGATCTACTCGATCGGGGTGCCGCCGGAGACCACGCTGCTGTTCAAGGCGCTGGTCGTGACGGCCGTCTGCCTCATCCAGTCCCCGTCCTTCCGCGCGAAGGTGTTCCGCCGGAAAGGGCGCACGGCCCCGCCCAGTCCCGCCCCCGAGGAGAAGGTGCGGGTGACCGCATGACCACCATGACGATCGGCAGGGCGACCGTCCCTGCCAAGTACCTGCCGGTTCTGGTGACCGGGTGCCTGTTCCTGGCCATGTTCCTGGTGGGCGGGGTCCGCTATGAGGGGTTCGCCAGCGGGCAGGTGATCCTGAACGTCTTCATCGACAACGCCTTCCTGCTGGTCGTGGCGGTGGGGATGACGTTCGTGATCCTCACCGGGGGCATCGACCTGTCGGTGGGGTCGGTGGTGGCGCTGTCCACGATGATCTCGGCGAGCCTCATGGAGGGGCCGGGGTGGCCGCCGTACCTGGTGGTGCCGCTGGTGCTGGCCATCGGGTCCGGGCTGGGGCTGGTGATGGGCTACATCGTGCACGCCTTCGACATCCAGCCGTTCATCGTGACGCTGGCGGGGATGTTCCTGGCGCGGGGGCTGTGCTACACGATCGGCACGGATTCGATCCCGATCGACGACCCGACGTTCACGGCGTTCGCGCAGACCCGGATCGACCTGTTCGCCGACCTGTGGATCTCGCCGAGCGTGATCATCGCGATCCTGGTCGTGGGGGTGGCGGCGTACGTGCTGCACTACACCCGCTTCGGCCGCTCGGTCTACGCGACGGGCGGCAGCGAGCAGTCGGCGCTGCTGATGGGCCTGCCCGTGGGCCGGACGAAGATCACTGTCTACACCGTCAGCGGGTTCTGCTCGGCGCTGGGCGGGGTGCTCCTGTCGTTCTACATGCTCTCGGGCTACGGCCTGCACGCGCTGAGCATGGAGCTGGACGCGATCGCGGCGGTCGTCATCGGCGGCACGCTGTTGACCGGCGGTAGCGGTTTCCTGCTCGGGACCGTGCTTGGCGTGCTCGTGCTCGGACTGATCCAGACGATCATCAGTTTCGAAGGGACGCTCTCCTCGTGGTGGACCAAGATCTTCATCGGAATGTTGCTCTTCGTCTTCATCCTGCTGCAGCGGCTATTCTCGGCTCGGTCACGCCGCTGACCTGCATAGAAGTTACCTGAAAGTTTCCGTCAGGTTATGTCCTACCGTTGACATAAGCTTTGTTAGCGATAACAATCGGCGGAAACGAATGCGAACTTTGTTCTGATTCGTCACGTTCTGTGACTGAATCCCTCGCTTAACCGGCAGTCGCCGCGTCCAGCGCTGCCGCGACCCCCATGGAAAGGGATGCACATGAGGTTGGGACGAATCGGGGGCGTGGTGTCCGCCATCGCTCTCGCCGCGACCATGACGGCTTGTGGGTCGAGCACGAAGACAGTCGACCAGGAGGCCTCCACCTCCGCGGCTGCCGGCAACGCGGGCGCCCTGATCGGCGTCACCATGCCCACCAAGTCCTCCGAGCGCTGGATCCACGACGGCGACAACGTCAAGCAGCAGCTCGAGAAGCTCGGCTACAAGGTCGACCTGCAGTACGCCGAGAACGACATCCCCACGCAGGCCAACCAGATCGAGAACCAGATCACCAAGGGCGCCAAGCTCCTGATCGTCGCCTCGATCGACGGCACCGCGATCACCTCCCAGCTCCAGCAGGCCGCTGACGCGAAGATCCCGGTCATCGCCTACGACCGGCTGATCCGCAACAGCCCGAACGTCGACTACTACGCCACCTTCGACAACTTCAAGGTCGGCGTGCAGCAGGCGACCTCGCTGCTGAAGGGCCTCGGCGTCGAGGACGGCAAGAAGGGCCCGTTCAACGTCGAGCTGTTCGGCGGCTCGCCCGACGACAACAACGCCACCTTCTTCTGGGAGGGCGCGATGTCGGTGCTGAAGCCGAAGCTCGACGACGGCACCCTGAAGGTCGTGAGCGGCCAGACCGACTTCAAGACCGCCGCCATCCTCCGCTGGGACCCCGCCACCGCGCAGAAGCGCATGGAGGACCTCCTCACCAAGTCCTACACCGGTGGCACCAAGGTCGACGGCGTGCTGTCGCCGTACGACGGCCTGTCCATCGGCATCCTGTCGGCGCTGAAGAGCTCCGGCTACGGCACCAGCGGCCAGCCCTACCCGATCGTGACCGGCCAGGACGCCGAGCTCGCCTCGGTCAAGTCGATCATCGCTGACGAGCAGTACTCGACCATCTTCAAGGACACCCGCAAGCTCGCCGAGCAGACGGTGAAGATGGCCGACTCCGTGCTCAAGGGCGCCCAGCCCGAGGTGAACAACACCAAGGACTACGACAACGGCAACAAGGTCGTTCCTTCGTACCTGCTCGACCCGGTGATCGTCGACAAGTCCAACTACAAGGAAGTCATCATCGGCGGCAACTACTACACCGAGGACCAGCTCAAGTAAGGGCCTGCCCCGGGGACGCCTCCGCGTCCCCGGGGCTCTCCCTGAGCGAGGGGCATATGACCGAGCACATCTTGCGGATGAGCGGGATCACCAAGACGTTCCCCGGTGTCAAGGCGCTGCAGGACGTCAACCTGTCGGTCCGGCAGGGCGAGATCCACGCCATCTGCGGCGAGAACGGCGCCGGCAAGTCGACGCTGATGAAGGTGCTGTCCGGGGTCTACCCGCACGGCGAGTACGAGGGCGAGATCTTCTTCGAGGGTCAGAGATGCGAGTTCGGCAGCATCCGTGACAGCGAGCACGCCGGCATCGTCATCATCCACCAGGAGCTGGCGCTGAGCCCTCAGCTGTCGATCGCGGAGAACATCTTCCTCGGCAACGAGCGCGCCAAACGCGGGATCATCGACTGGAACCGCACCAACTACGAGGCCGCCGAGCTGATGAAGCGGGTCGGCCTGCGCGAGAACCCGACCACGCCGATCTCCGAGATCGGCGTCGGCAAGCAGCAGCTCGTGGAGATCGCCAAGGCGCTGTCGAAGGAGGTGAAGCTCCTCATCCTCGACGAGCCCACCGCGGCGCTCAACGACGACGACTCCGCTCACCTGCTGGACCTGCTGCGCGGGCTGCGGGACGGGGGCATCACGTGCGTGATCATCTCCCACAAGCTGAACGAGGTGATCGCGATCGCCGACTCCGTCACGATCATCCGTGACGGCCGGACGATCGAGACGCTCGACATGGCCAGCGACCACGTGACGGAGGACCGCATCATCTCCGGCATGGTCGGCCGCGCCCTCGACAACCGCTTCCCGCCGCACGAGCCGACGGTCGGCGAGGAGGCGCTGCGGATCGAGGACTGGACGGTGTACAGCCCCAGCCAGCCGGACCGCAAGGTCGTCGACGGGGCATCGCTCACGCTGCGCCGCGGGGAGATCGTCGGGCTCGCGGGCCTGATGGGCGCCGGACGCACCGAGCTGGCGATGAGCGTGTTCGGGCGGGCGTACGGCGTGCACATCTCCGGCAAGATCTTCAAGGACGGCAAGCCGATCGAGATCCGCCACGTGCAGGACGCGATCAGGCACGGCATCGCCTACGCCTCCGAGGACCGCAAGCGCTACGGGCTCAACCTCATCGAGGACATCAAGCGCAACATTAGCGCGGCCGGGCTCAAGGGCCTGGCCAAGCGCGGCTGGGTCAACGAGAACGAGGAATACCGGGTCGCCGAAGAGTTCCACAAGAGCATGAACATCAAGGCGCCCAGCGTCAACAGCGTCGTGGGCAAGCTGAGCGGCGGCAACCAGCAGAAGGTCGTGCTGTCCAAGTGGATCATGACCGAGCCGGACGTGCTCATCCTCGACGAGCCGACCCGCGGCATCGACGTCGGTGCCAAGTACGAGATCTACACGATCATCAACCACCTCGCTGACCAGGGCAAGGCCGTGCTGGTGATCTCGAGTGAGTTGCCTGAGCTGCTTGGCCTGTGCGACCGCATCTACACACTCTCCGAAGGTCGCATCACCGGCGAGGTTCCCCGCCAGGAGGCCACCCAGGAAAGCCTCATGCACCTCATGACCAAGGGACAGGAGTAGCTCTGATGAGCGAGCGAAGCGAGCGAACTATCAAACGCAGCCAGCTGCTGCTCATGCGCCTGACGAAGGCGGGCGCATGAGCAGCATCACGCCCGCCGACGTGGAGGTCGGCGCCAAGGGCGACGGGGGAGCGCCACGGCAGCCGGGCCGGGTGTCGCTCGGCGGAATTTCGCTCAACCTGCGATCGAGCGGTATCTACATCGCGTTCGCGGCGATCGTCGTGTTGTTCACGGTGCTGACCGACGGCGCCATGCTCCAGCCGCAGAACATCTCGAACATCATCGTCCAGAACTCCTACGTCCTGATCCTCGCGATCGGGATGATCCTGATCATCATCGCCGGGCACATCGACCTGTCGGTCGGCTCGGTGGTGGCGGTCACGGGAGCGCTGGCGGCGGTGCTCATGGTCAACATGGGCTGGCCATGGCCGCTGGCCCTGCTGGCCACGCTGGTGGCGGGCGCCCTCATCGGTGCCTGGCAGGGGTACTGGATCGCGTACTTCGGGATCCCGGCCTTCATCGTGACGCTGGCCGGCATGCTGCTGTTCCGGGCGCTGACGCTGACCGTGCTCGGCAACCAGGGCATCGGCCCGTTCCCGGACCAGGTCCGTACGCTGGCCAACGGCTTCACCGACGGCTACCTCGGCAACATCGGCCTCGGCCCGCTCGGCGGCGCCGACCTGTTCAGCCTGCTGATCGGCGTCGTCGCGATCGTCGGCATGTTCACCTCCCAGTGGCGCACCAGGAACGCCCGCCAGGGTTACGGCCAGTCGGTCGAGCCCATGGCGCTGTTCGTGCTGAAGATGCTGGCCGGTGCCGCGCTGATCCTCTTCCTGGTCATCCAGCTCGCCCGGTTCAAGAACCTGCCGTGGGTGCTGGTGCTGCTGGCGATCCTCGTGCTGGCGTACTCGATGATGGCCAACCGCACGGTCTTCGGCCGGCAGATCTACGCCATCGGCGGCAACCTCCAGGCGGCCATCATGTCCGGCGTGAAGGTCAAGTCGGTGGTCTTCTGGATCTTCGTGAACATGGGCGTGTTGTCGGCCATCGCCGGCATCATCTTCGCCGGTCGGCTCAACCAGGCGGGTCCGACGGCGGGCAACAGCTTCGAGCTGGACGCCATCGCCGCGGCCTTCATCGGTGGCGCGGCGGTGCAGGGCGGCGTCGGCAAGGTCGTCGGCGCCATCACCGGCGGCCTGATCATGGCGGTCATCAACAACGGCATGTCCCTGATCGGCTCGCCCAGTGAGCGGGTCATGCTCGTCAAGGGTGCCGTCCTGCTCGCCGCCGTGGCGTTCGACGTCTGGACAAAGCGCAGGGCGGGAGCTTCGCGCTAGTAAGATCCCCGGAGCCCAGCGAAAGGAGAGACCGTGACGACGCCCAGACGCCGCATGCCGGTCATGGCCGACGTGGCCAAGGAAGCGGGCGTGTCGCACCAGACGGTCTCCCGGGTGCTCAACGACCACCCGAACGTCCGGGCCGACACCCGCGCCCGGGTGGAGGAGGCGATCACCCGGCTGGGCTACCGCCGCAACCTGGTCGCCCGCGCCCTGGTCACCAAGCGCTCGAGGACCCTCGGCGTGGTCAGCTTCGACACCACGCTGTACGGTCCGGCCAGCACCATCTACGGCATCGAGCAGGCGGCCAGGACCGCCGGCTACTTCGTCAGCATCGTCAGCCTCAAGTCGATCGACGCGGCCAGCGTGGGCGACGCCATCGACTACCTCGCCGAGCAGGGCGTTGACGGGGTGGTCGTGGTGGCGCCGCAGCGCTCGGCCGCGCGGGCCCTGGAGAACCTGCCGACCGGCCTGCCGGCGGTGGCGGTCGAGGGCACGCACAGCGCCGACGTCTCGGTGGTCTGCATCGACCAGGTGGAGGGCGCCAAGCTCGCCACGCGGCACCTGCTCGACCAGGGCCACGAGACGGTCTGGCACGTCCGCGGCCCGGCCGACTGGCTGGAGACCCAGGGCCGGGTCGACGGCTGGCGCGCCGCGCTGGAGGAGGCCGGCCGGCCGGTGCCCGAGCCGCTGGCCGGCGACTGGAGCCCGCGCGCCGGTTACGAGGCGGGCAAGAGCCTGGCCGCGATGGACGGCGTCACGGCCGTCTTCGCGGCCAACGACCAGATGGCGCTCGGCGTGCTGCGCGCCCTGTCGGAGAAGGGGGTGCGGGTTCCCGGCCAGATCAGCGTGGTCGGCTTCGACGACATCCCCGAGTCGGAGTTCTTCTCGCCGCCGCTCACGACGGTCAGGCAGGATTTCGACGTAGTGGGCCGGCACTGCATCGAGGTGCTGCTGCGGCAGATCGACGTGGGACCCACCGCGTACGAGCGCCTGGTCGTCCGGCCCAGCTTCGTCGTCAGGGCCAGCACGGCCCCAGTTAGGTAGATGCTGTCAGGTAGATGATTGGCATGCCCCCGGAAACTCCCTGGAGTTCAATGTGAACGCTAACAAATACGTGGTCGGAGTGGACTTCGGCACGCTCTCAGGGCGTGCCGTCGTCGTACGTGTGAGCGACGGCGCCGAGCTGGGCAGCGCCGTCCACGAGTACGCCAACCGCGTCATCGAGCACACTCTTCCCGGCACGGACGTGCGGCTCGGCCCCGACTGGGCCCTGCAGTCGCCGCAGGACTGGATCGACGTGCTGAAGGTCGCCGTGCCCCAGGCGATCGCCGCCGCGGGCGTGCGCCCCGAGGAGATCGTCGGCATCGGCACCGACTTCACCGCCTGCACCGTCCTGCCCACCACGGCCGACGGCACCCCGCTCTGCTTCGAGACGCCCGCCGAGCCGCACGCCTGGCCCAAGCTGTGGAAGCACCACGCCGCCCAGCCGCACGCCGACCGGATCAACGAGACGGCCGCGCGCCGGGGCGAGAGCTGGCTGCCGCGCTACGGCGGCAAGATCTCCTCCGAGTGGGAGTTCGCCAAGGGCCTGCAGGTCCTGGAGGAGGCCCCCGAGGTCTACGCCAGGGCCGAGCGCTGGATCGAGGCCGCCGACTGGATCATCTGGCAGCTCACCGGCGTCGAGAGCCGCAACATCTGCACGGTCGGCTACAAGGGCGTCTTCCAGGACGGGAGCTACCCGTCGGCGGAATACCTCGCCGAGCTCAACCCGGGCTTCGCCGGATTCGTCGGCAAGCTCGCCACCGGTGAGGTCGGCGACGACGTCAACGGCGTCAAGCTGGCCCCGCTGGGCGGCCTCGCCGGGCGGGTGACGGCGCGGGCCGCCGAGTGGACCGGCATCCCCGAGGGGGTCGCCGTGGCCGTCGGCAACGTGGACGCGCACGTCACGGCCGCCGCCGCGGACGCCGTCCGGCCCGGCCAGATGGTGGCCATCATGGGCACCTCCACCTGCCACATCATGCCCAGCGACCAGCTCGCCGAGGTGCCGGGGATGTGCGGCGTGGTCCAGGACGGCATCGTGCCCGGCCTGTGGGGCTACGAGGCCGGCCAGTCGGCCGTCGGCGACATCTTCGCCTGGTACGTGGACAACTTCGGCACCGAAGGGCACGAGCAGCTCACGGCGCTGGCCGAGAAGCAGGCCGTGGGCCAGCACGGACTGGTCGCGCTCGACTGGTTCGGCGGCAACCGCTCGGTGCTGGTCGACCACAACCTCTCCGGGGTGATCGTCGGCCAGACCCTGGCCACCAAGCCCGAGGACGTCTACCGGGCCCTCATCGAGTCCACCGCGTACGGCGCCCGCATGATCGTGGAGACGTTCGAGAAGTCGGGCGTGCCGGTCGAGGAGTTCGTGGTCGCCGGCGGCCTGCTGAAGAACCCCTTCCTCATGCAGGTCTACGCCGACGTGCTGCGCCGCCCGCTGTCGGTCATCGGCTCCGACCAGGGGCCCGCGCTCGGCTCGGCCATCCACGCGGCCGTCGCCGCCGGGGCCTACCCCTCGATCGAGGAGGCCGCCGCGGCCATGGGCAAGCGCACCGAGAACGCGTACGTGCCCGACGCGGCCCGCGCCGACGCCTACGACCGGCTCTACGCCGAGTACCGCAGGCTCCACGACTTCTTCGGGGACGGACGGATGTTGCACACGCTGCGCGCGATCAGGAACGAGGCACAAGCTTGATGGACACGAGGAAGATCGTCGCTGACCTGCACGCCGAGCTGGTCCGCTACAACCTGGTGGTCTGGACGGCCGGTAACGTCTCCGGCCGGATCCCGGGCGAGGATCTGTTCGTCATCAAGCCCTCCGGGATCTCCTACGACGAGCTGACGCCGGAGAACATGGTCGTGTGCGACCTCGACGGCAACCTGGTGGAGGGCGAGCACTCGCCGTCCAGCGACACGGCCGCGCACGCGTACGTCTACCGCAACATGCCCGAGGTCGGCGGCGTCGTGCACACCCACTCCACCTACGCCTCTGCCTGGGCCGCCCGCGGCGAGGCCATCCCGTGCGTGCTGACCGCGATGGCCGACGAGTTCGGCGGCGAGATCCCGATCGGGCCGTTCGCCCTCATCGGCGACGACTCGATCGGCCAGGGCATCGTCGAGACGCTCAAGGGCCACCGCTCCAAGGCGGTCCTGATGCAGAACCACGGCGTGTTCAGCATCGGCAAGGACGCCAAGGCCGCGGTGAAGGCCGCCGTGATGTGCGAGGACGTCGCGCGTACGGTGCACGTCGCCCGCCAGCTCGGCGACCCGCTGCCCATCGCGCAGGACGACATCGACCGCCTGTACGACCGCTATCAGAACGTCTACGGACAGAGGAGCCCGCGTTGAACATCTGGTTTCTGACCGGCAGCCAGGGACTGTACGGCGAGGACACGCTGCGCCAGGTGGCGGAGCAGTCCCAGCGGATCGCCGAGCAGCTCCCCACGCCGGTGGAGTGGAAGCCCGTCCTGACCGACGCCGCGGCCATCCGGCGGGTGATGCTCGAGGCCAACGCCGACGACGAGTGCGCCGGCGTGATCGCGTGGATGCACACGTTCTCCCCGGCCAAGATGTGGATCGCCGGGCTCGACGCGCTGCGCAAGCCGCTGCTCCACCTGCACACGCAGGCCAACGTGGAGCTGCCGTGGAGCTCCATCGACATGGACTTCATGAACCTCAACCAGGCCGCGCACGGCGACCGCGAGTTCGGGCACATCCAGACCCGGCTCGGCGTGCCGCGCAAGACCGTGGCCGGGCACGTCTCCGACCCGTCCGTGGGCGAGCGCATCCTGACCTGGGTGCGGGCCGCCAAGGGCCTGGCCGAGGTGCGCACGCTCAAGCTGGCCCGCTTCGGCGACAACATGCGCGACGTGGCGGTCACCGAGGGCGACAAGGTCGAGGCGCAGCTCCGCTTCGGCGTCTCGGTCAACACCTACGGCGTCAACGACCTGGTCGAGGTCGTGGACGCCGTCCCCGACGCCGACGTGACGGCGCTGGTCAAGGAGTACGCCGAGCAGTACACCGTGGCCCCCGAGCTGCTCGGCGAGCGCAACGACTCGCTGCGCTACGCGGCCCGGATCGAGCTGGGCCTGCGGAGCTTCCTGGAGGCGGGCGGCTTCAAGGCGTTCACCACGAACTTCGAGGACCTCGGCGGCCTGCGCCAGCTCCCCGGCCTCGCCGTGCAGCGGCTCATGGCCGACGGGTACGGCTTCGGCGGCGAGGGCGACTGGAAGACCTCGGTCCTCCTGCGCACCCTGAAGGCCATGGCCGACAAGGGGACACCCGGCGGCACCTCCTTCATGGAGGACTACACCTACCACCTGACGCCCGGCCAGGAGCTCATCCTGGGCGCGCACATGCTGGAGGTCTGCCCGTCCATCGCGGCCGGCACGCCGTCGTGCGAGATCCACCCGCTGAGCATCGGCGGCCGCGAGGACCCGGTCAGGCTCGTGTTCGACGCCCAGCCCGGCCCCGGCATCGTGGTCGGCCTGGCCGACATGGGCGACCGGTTCCGCCTCGTCGCCAACGAGATCGACATCGTGTCGCCGCCCGAGCCGCTGCCCAAGCTGCCGGTGGCCCGCGCCGTCTGGAGCCCGCGGCCGAACCTGCGCACCTCCACCGAGTCGTGGCTCACCGCCGGCGCGCCGCACCACACGGTCCTGTCCACGGCGGTCGGCCGCGAGGAGCTGACCGACCTGGCCGACGTGCTGGGCGTGGAGCTGGTGGTCATCGACGCCGACACCACGACCGAGCGGTTCACCAAGGAGCTGCGCTGGAACCAGGCGTACTACCGCCTGGCCCAGGGCTTCTAACTCTCGTCCTGAGGTTTCCCGGGGGCGTTCCTGCGCTGCTCCTCGGCGCGCTCGCGGCAGCGGCGCAGGAACTCCTCGTCGTCATCGGGACTGGTGGCGGCGAAGCGGCCGGGACGGTCGTATTCAGGGAAGGCGCTGGGCCGCGTGACGGCCTGGGTCCGCTCGGGCCGGCCCGCCACCAGCCAGGCGATCGACCCGATCAGCGGGAACAGCAGCACGATCAGCACCCAGCCGATCTTCGGCAGGTTCCGGCAGAGCGTGTCGGGCGTGGTGATCACATCGAAGACGCAGTAGAGCCAGAGAGCGAGCGTGACCAGGCCGAGAACCTGGGACAAGTAGAGCACGGCACACCTCCGGTCAGCGGCACCTGAAACTAGCGGTACCCGCGCGGGCTGACAAGGCGTCGCTGTGGGAAGGTAAGGCCGTGACGCTGACCAACTGGGCTGGAAACACCACATTCCAGGCAAGCAATGTCCATCATCCGACCTCGCTCGACGAGCTCCAGCGGCTCGTCGCGGCCAGTGCCCGGGTGCGGGCACTGGGCAGCGGGCACTCCTTCAACCACGTCGCCGACACCACCGGCGACCTCGTGGTGCTGGACCGGATGCCGGACCTGGTGAAGATCGACAGCGGAGCGGCCAAGGTGCGGGTGGGCGCGCGCATGACGTACGCGCGGCTCGCGCCGCTGCTGCACGAGGCCGGGTTCGCGCTGGCGAACATGGCCTCGCTGCCGCACATCTCCGTGGCCGGCTCGGTCGCCACGGGCACGCACGGCTCCGGCGACGGCGTGGCGAGCCTGGCCGCCGCCGTGTCCGGGATCGACCTCGTCACCGCCGACGGCTCGCTGCTGTCGCTCACGCGCGGGGACGCCGACTTCCCCGGAGCGGTGGTCTCGATCGGCGCCCTCGGCGTCGTGGCCTCGCTGACGCTCGACCTCGTGCCCGCGTTCGAGCTGCGCCAGTACGTCCGCGAGGGCCTGCCGGCGGACGCGCTCGGCGACTTCGACGCGATCATGTCGAGCGGCTACAGCGTCAGCCTCTTCACCGACTACCGCGACACCCGCGTCTGGCTCAAGCGCGCGGAGGAGCTGACCGGCCCCGACTGGTACGGCACCACCCCCGCCGACGCCCCCCGCCACCCCCTGCCCACCATGCCCGCCGACAGCTGCACGGTGCAGATGGGCGTCCCCGGCCCCTGGCACGAGCGGCTGCCGCACTTCCGCCCCGACTTCCCGCCCAGCGGCGCCGGCGACGAGCTGCAGTCGGAGCTGCTGCTGCCCCGGGAGCACGCGGTCAAGGCGCTGCGCGAGCTGTTCGCGATCGGCGACCGCATCCGCCCGGTCCTGCAGATCTCCGAGGTCCGCTCGGTGGCCGCCGACGACCTGTGGCTCAGCCCCTTCCACGGCCGCGACAGCGTGGGCATCCACTTCACCTGGGTGAAGGACGTCGCCGCGGTGATGCCGGTGCTGGAGCTGGTGGAGGAGACGCTGGCGCCGTTCGACCCGCGGCCGCACTGGGGCAAGCTGTTCACCCGGTGGCCCCAGTGCCCCGAGCGGTTCCGCTCGCTGGTGGGGCGGCTCGACCCCGAGGGCAAGTTCTCCAGCGACTTCACGCGGATACTGCTGGGGGAGTAGCGCGCCCCTGAGGGCTTGCGCCCCCGGACGTAGTGGTCCACCGGTCCGGGGGACGATGTGCCGGGCCCGCGCGTCGGACATCGTTGGGGCATGACCGATCACCCGTTCAGGTTCGGCACGGTCGCCGGACAAGCCCCCGACGCCGGCGCGTGGGCCGGCCTGGCCCGCCGGGCGGAGAGCCTCGGCTATTCGACCCTGCTGGTGCCCGACACGCTGGGCACGCTGTCGCCGTTCACGGCCGCCGCCGTCGCCGCCACGGCCACGACGACCCTGCGCGTCGGCACGTACGTCCTGAGCGCGCCCAACCGGACGCCGCAGGCCGTGGCGTGGGAGACCGCCACGCTGCACAAGCTCACCGACGGCCGGTTCGAGCTGGGCCTCGGGGCCGGGCGGCCGGACGCCGAGCGCGACGCGGCCACGCTCGGCGTCAGGTTCGGCACGCCGGGGCAGCGCATCGAGCGGCTCGCGCAGACCATCGACGCCGTCGAGAACGTGCGGGTCCTGGTGGCCGCGGCAGGCACGAAGCTGCTGCGCCTGGCCGCCATGAAGGCCGACACGGTCGCGCTCGGCGTGCCCCCGCACTACACCGAGGAGCAGGTGGCGGCCAAGCTGGACGAGCTGTACGAGCTGGCCGGCGACCGCTTCCACGACCTGGAGCTCGGCATGAACCTGGCGTGCGCCGGGGCGGAGCCCCCGCCATGGGCCCTGGAGCGCTTCGGCCGCACCGGCACCGGCGTCCTCACGGGCACGCCCCAGGAGATGGCCGACACGCTGCTGCGGCGCAGGGACCGCCTCGGGGTCTCGTACGTGTCGGTGAACGCCCAGTTCATGGACGCCTTCGCGCCGGTCGTGGAAAGGCTCGCCGGTACCTGACGCAACCTGACAGGTACGGCTGCCACGATCGTCCCATGACCGCCAAGGGAACCTTCGACACCGCCAACTGGACTCCCCAGCCGCCCTTCGACGACCGCGACGGCGTCACTCTCGGGCTCCTGACCCTGGACAAGACCTGGCGCGGGGACCTGACCGGCACCAGCGTCGTCACCATGATGGTGGCCACCACCCCGGTGGAGACCTCGCGGTCGTACGTAGCCCTGGAGCGCGTTGAGGCGACCCTCGACGGGCGGGCGGGCAGCTTCGTGGTGCAGCATGACGCGGTGAGCGACAACGGCGAGCAGTCGCTGCGGGTCAGAGTCGTCCCGGACTCGGCGACGGGGGAGTTGCGCGGCCTCCGGGGCGAGATGGGCATCGCCGTCGCCGCCGACGGCACCCACTCGTACACCTTCGACTACACATTCTGAAGTTCGGCGCGACAATCGTGCCATGCCGACAAGTCACTGGGCGTGGGGGCCCGAACCTGGCGAGCCCGAACTGCGGGAGATCGCCCGGTTGTTCAGCGAGCACACGGGGCTGGGCGAACCGGCCTCGTGGGAGCCGCCCGTGCCGTTCTCCCCGGCACTGGTGCCCAGGTCCGGGCTCCCCGTGCCGCCGCTGCCGTTCTGCACGGACGACCCGTACGAGCGGGCCGTGCGCACCTACGGGCAGGCCTACCGCGACCTGATCCGCGCCTACCGGGGCGACTTCACCAACGCCCCCGACCTGGTGGCGCTGCCCCGGAACGAGGACGAGGTCGCGCAGGTCCTGGAGTGGGCCTCCGGCCGGGGCGTGCCGGTGGTGCCCAGGGGCGGCGGGACGAGCGTCGTGGGCGGCGTCGAGGCCCGCTTCGACGGCCCGTCCCTGTGCCTGGACCTCGGCCGCATGAACCGCGTCCTGGAGGTGGACGAGACCTCGCAGGCGGCCCTCGTGGAGGCCGGCGCGACGGGGCCCGGGATCAACGCCGGGCTGCCCGACGGGCTGCAGCTGCGCTTCTTCCCGCAGTCGTACGAGTTCTCCACGCTCGGCGGCTGGATCGCGACCCGGGCCGGCGGGCACTTCGCCACCCTGCACACCCACATCGACGACCTCGTCGAGTCGATCCGGGCCAGCACCCCCGCCGGCGTGTGGGAGTCGCGCCGGGTGCCGGGCTCCGGCGCGGGACCGTCGCCGGACCGCTGGCTGCTCGGCTCGGAGGGCGCCCTGGGTGTGATCACCCGCGCCTGGGTGCGCGTCCACCGGCGCCCGCAGCACAAGGTCTCGCTGCCGGTGCGGTTCGCGGAGTGGGAGGCCGGGGTGATGGCCGTGCACGACCTGGCGCAGTCGGGCCTGCACCCCGCAAACTGCCGCCTGCTGGACGCCCGGGAGGCCGCGCTGACCTCCGGCGGCGACGGGCGGCAGGCCGTGCTCATCCTCGGCTTCGAGTCGGCCGACCATCCCGTGGACGCGTGGGTGTCGCGGGCCCTGGAGATCGTCTCCTGGCACGGAGGAGCCGCCGGCGAGGCCCGTCAGGATGTCGCGTGGAAGGGCGCGTTCACCCGCATGCCCTACCTGCGCAACGCCTACCCGGGCCTGGGCGTGATCGCCGAGACCGTCGAGACGGCCGTCACCTGGGACCGCTTCCCGGCCCTGCACGAGGCCGTCATGGCGGAAGGGGAGGCCGGGACCACGACGTGCCGCCTGGCCTTCGCCTACCCGGACGGGCCCGCGCCGTACTACACGATCGTCGTCCCCGCCGAGAAGGGCGCCGAGCTGGAGCAGTGGGACGACCTCAAGCGCCGCGTCTCCGAGACCGTCCTGCGCATGGGCGGGACGATCACCCACCACCACGCCGTGGGCCGCGACCACCGCCCCTTCTACGACCGGCAGCGGCCCGACCCGTTCGCCCTCGCGCTCAAGGCCGCCAAGGCCGCCCTGGATCCCCGGGGGATCCTCAATCCGGGGGTGCTGATCTGATCCGCTCTTTCCAGTAATGTGCCGACCAGCCGGTATGTAACGGGAGGAGCGCGTCGTGTGGGACCCCGAACTCGCCGAACTGCAGCGCCGCAGGGAGCAGGCCGAGCGCATGGGAGGCGAGGAACGGGTCGCCCGCCAGCACGCTACGGGCCGCCTCACCGTCCGGGAACGGCTGGCGGCCCTCACCGACAGCTGGCAGGAGGTCGGGGCGCTCACCGGTCACGCGAACGCCGACGGGTTCACGCCGTCCAACGTCATCATCGGGCGGGCCCGGCTGGCCGGGCGCCGCGTCGTCGTGGCGGGGGACGACTTCACCGTGCGCGGCGGGGCCGCCGACGCCGCGATCCACGAGAAGCAGGTCCTCGCCGAGCGCATGGCGGGCGAGATGCGGGTGCCGCTCGTCCGGCTGATCGACGGCACGGGCGGCGGGGGCAGCGTCAAGCAGATGGAGGAGTACGGGCGCACGTACGTGCCGGCGAACCCCGGCTGGGACCAGGTGGTGGCCAACCTGGGCCGGGTCCCGGTGGTCGCGCTCGCCCTGGGACCCGTCGCCGGGCTGGGCGCGGCCCGGCTGGTCACGTCCCACGTCTCGATCATGGTCAAGGAGCTCTCGCAGGTGTTCATCGCGGGCCCGGCCGTGGTGGAGGCGGGGATGGGGGAGAGCGTGGGCAAGGAGGAGCTCGGCGGCTGGCGTACGGTGTCGGCGGCCGGCACGGTCGACCTGGTGGCGGATTCGGAGCCGGAGGCGTTCGAGCTGACCGCGCGGGTGCTGTCGTACCTGCCCCAGAGCGCCTGGCAGCCACCCCCGGTCGGCACGCCCGCCGACGCCCCGGACCGGGTCTCGCCCGAGCTGCGCGACATCGTGCCCCGGGACCGCCGCCGCCCCTACGACATGCGCGCGATCCTGGGTCTGGTCTTCGACACGGGCACGGTCATGGAGCTGGGCCGGCGCTTCGCCCCCTCCGTGATCACCGCCCTGGCCCGCCTGGACGGGCACCCGGTGGCGGTCCTGGCCTCGGACCCGAGCGTGTACGGCGGCGGCCTCACGGCCCAGGGCTCCGACAAGATGGCCCGCTTCGTCGACCTGGCGGAGACCTTCCACCTGCCGGTCGTCCACCTGGTCGACCAGCCCGGCTTCGTGATCGGCACGGCGGCGGAGCGGGCGGGCACGATCCGGCGGGGCGCCCGCGCCCTGGCGGCCGTCTACCAGTCGACGGTCCCGTGGGCCTCGGTCCTGGTCCGGCGGGTCTTCGGCGTGGCGGGCGCCGCCCACCGGCCCCACGACCGCTACAGCCTGCGCGTGGCCTGGCCCTCCGGCGACTGGGGGTCGCTGCCGATCGAGGGCGGGCTGGAGGTGGCCTTCAAACGGATGCTGGCCGAGGCGGGCCCGGAGGCGGCCGCGCTGAAGGCCGAGATCGCCGAGCGGCTGGAGGCGGTCAGGTCGCCGTTCAGGACGGCGGAGGCGTTCCTGGTGGAGGACATCATCGACCCGGCGCACACCCGCCCCGCCCTGACGGAGTGGGTCCACGACGCCTACGCGGTCCTGGACCCCGGCCCGAACCCCGCAGCCCGCCCCTGACCCCCGGACCCCGACCCACCGCCGCCCCAACCCACGGACCTCGACTCCCGGGCGCCCCGACCCCACCGCCGCCCGCACCCACGGACCTCGACTCCCGGACCCCGGCCCCACCGCCGTCCTGACTTACGATCCTCGACTTCCGGGCGCCCCGAACGCCACCGCCCGCCTCTGATCGGCGGGCCTCAGGCGCCCGGACGGAAGCGGCGGGGCGGGGTGTGGATGTCGAAGCTCAGGCGGGGCTGGGCCAGCACCGAGTGCGGCACCGTGTCAGGGGTGATCAGCCCCAGGCGCTCGAAGACGGGGAACCTCGCGGACGTGGCGGTGAGGTGACGCGGGCGCATCACCGGGTGCCAGATGCTGTACGTGCCCACCCGCCCGCCCCTGCGCCGGTACCAGCCGAGGGTGGGATGGGTGAGCCGCTCCAGCCAGTCGGGCTCGCCCGCGAAGCCGTCGAGGCGGCCGAGCGGCTCGGGCAGCTCGGTCGCCTCGCAGCGGGCGTGCCCGGCGCGCAGCCGCCAACCGGCCGGCGTGGCCGCCCAGTCCGCCTCGATCCGGATGCGGTCGCGGTGCCACGGCATGCCCCACAGGTGGCGCGGGATCGCGACCACGGGGTGGTCGAGCGCGGTGCCGAAGAACCAGACGCCCGGCCGGCCGTACGCGGTGACGTACGCCCGGTAGTTGATCTGCCCGCAGTCGATGCCCACCTGCGGCAGGAAGCGGAAGTGGAAGTCCCGGTCGGTGAAGGCGACGGCGGAGACCAGGGCGCCGGGGCCGTCCCCGAAGTCCGCCTTCATCGGGGCGAATCCCCGGGGCAGGTGCCTGGCCAGGGCGTCGGCGTCCACCCGGTAGCTGATGATGGCGAAGTCGTCCAGGTCCGTCCGAGCGTGGTACCAGCGCGGGCGCGGGCGAGGGGTCCCGGCGAACGTCATGGTTCACACCGTATGCCTCGGGAACGGTCGGCGCTGTAGCGTAAAAGTGGTGGCCGCGAGGGTGCGGCCTGTGAAACGGTCGGGTTCTGATGATCCGGTGGACCGAGGCAGGGCAGGAACGATCGGCGATCTGGCGTTCGGCGCTGGACGTGCCGCCGCCAGGGCGCGTCATCGTCGCCGACGACCGGATGAGCGCCGCCACCGCCTACCGCCTGGCCTGCGAGGGCACCGCGCTGCTGTGGCGCGGCGACTTCCACAACGCCCGCCAGCTCCTCGACGCCATGGCCCGGCGCTGCAAGCCGGCCGCCCCCGGCAGCGACTTCTACCGCTACCGCCAGGCCCGCTCCCAGCGCGCCCGCACGCTCGGCATGCTGCTCATCCCCTACGCCGAGGGCCACGTGGTGCCGCTGCGTCGGGCGCCGGACGTACGACCGGCCTGCGCGGAGGTCTACGGCCCCGACGCCCCGCCCGCGGTCGGCCAGCTCCGCGAGCTGCTCGGCCTGATCGGCGCGCACGAGTGGCGCGAGAAGGGCGTGCACGTCCCGGCGCTCGGCGCCCGCATCCACCCGCACCACGGCGTGTTCTCCCCGATCCGCGGCGAATACGTGGATCTGGTCGCCGAGGCGCCGCTGCCGGACGACCGGCTGGCCTTCGACGTCGGCACCGGCACCGGCGTGCTGGCCGCCGTGCTGGCCAGACGCGGTGTCCGGCACGTCGTGGCCACCGACCTCGACCGCCGGGCCGTCGAGTGCGCCGGTGACAACGTCTCCCGCCTCGGCCTGGACGACCAGGTGGAGGTCGTGCGGACCGACCTGTTCCCGCCGGGGCGGGCGCCGCTGGTCGTCTGCAACCCGCCGTGGTTGCCCGCCAAGCCGTCCTCGCCGCTCGACCACGCCGTCTACGATCCGGGCGGGCGGATGCTGGGCGGGTTCCTGGGCGGGCTGGCCGAGCACCTGGAGCCGGCGGGCGAGGGCTGGCTGATCCTGTCCGACCTGGCCGAGCACCTCGGGCTGCGTACCAGGGCCGAGCTGCTGGAGGCGTTCGAGCGGGCGGGGCTGCGGGTGGCCGCCCGGATGGACGTCGCGCCCCGCCACCGCCGGCCGCGCGACGCGGACGACCCGCTGCACGCGGCCCGCGCCGCCGAGGTGACCTCGCTGTGGCGGCTCAGGCGCTGAACGCCTTGCGGTAGGCCGACGGCGACGTACGCATGGCGCGGGTGAAGTGGTGCCGGAACGTCACCGGGCTCTCGAACCCGACCGCCGCCCCGATCTCCTCCACCGGCGCCGCCGTCGACTCCAGCATCGGCAGGCTGGCGGCCACCCGCTGCGAGATCACCCACCGCAGCGGGCTGGTCCCGGTCTGCCGCTTGAAGTGCCTGATGAACGTGCGCTCCGACATGTGCGCGACCCCGGCCAGGTCGGCGACGGTGATCGGGTCCGTCAGGTGGTCGAGGGCCCACGCCATGGCCCTGGCCACCGCGTCGTCGTCCTCCACCGGCGTGACCGCGGCCTCGATGAACTGCGCTTGGCCGCCCTCCCGGTGCGGCGGGACGACCAGGCGGCGGGCCACGGTGTTGGCCACGCCGGGGCCGTGGTCGCGGCGTACGAGGTGGATCAGCAGGTCGAGCCCGGCCGCGCTGCCCGCGCTGGTCAGCACGTCGCCGTCGTCCACGTACAGGACCGAGGGGTTGACCCGGATCTCGGGGTGGCGCTCCTGGAGCAGCTCGGCGTACTTCCAGTGCGTGGTCGCCGCGCGGCCGTCCAGCAGCCCGGCGGCCGCCAGCGCGAACGCGCCCGAGCAGATCGAGACCATGCGCGCGCCGCGCCCGTGCGCCTCCCGCAGCGCGGACACGAGCGGGCCGGAGACGGGTCCCCGCACGTCCGCCACGCCGGGCACGATCACCGTCTCGGCCCCGGCCAGCACGTCGAGCCCGTGGTCCGCCCGCATGGTGAACCCGCCTACCACCCGGAGCGGCTCCGGCGTCTCCGCGCACACCTTGAGGTCGTACCAGGGCAGCTCCAGCTCGGGGCGGGGCAGCCCGAAGATCTCCACCACGCAGCCGAGCTCGAACGGCGCCATGCCGTCGAACGCGAGCACGGCCATCCGGTGTGGCCTGGTCGGCGATGGCAACAGCATGCCCGCATGTTAGCCGGAGCTTTTCAGCGGCAGAGGAGATATATGCACATTTCGGGAGTACAGACCGTTTTGCCCGATCACCGCTACGAGCAGGCGGAGATCACCGAGGCGTTCTCCCGGCTGACCGAGTGCGACGAGGAACTGCTCAGACGATTCCACGCGGCCACCGGGGTGGAAGGCCGTAACCTGGCGCTGCCACTGGCCGACTACGCCAAGCTCGACTCCTTCGCCAGAGCCAACGACGCCTACGTCGAACAGGCGCTCGAGCTCGGTGAACAGGCCATGCGGGGCGCGCTGCGCAAGGCGGACGTGCGCCCGGAGAAGGTCGACCACCTGCTGTTCTGCTCGACCACCGGCCTGGCCACGCCCTCGCTGGACGCCAAGCTGGCCCAGCGGATGGGGCTGCGGCCCGACGTGAAACGGGTGCCGGTGTTCGGCCTGGGCTGCGCGGCGGGTGCGGCCGGGCTCTCGCGCCTGCACGACTACCTGCGCGGCTGGCCCGACCACGTCGCCGTGCTGGTCTGCGTGGAGCTGTGCTCGCTGACGATCCAGCGCGACGACACCTCGATCGCGAACCTGGTGGCCAGCGGGCTGTTCGGCGACGGCGCGGCGGCCGTCGTGGCCACCGGGCGCGGGCACGGCCCCGAGGTCGTCGCGACCCGCAGCCGGCTCTACCCCGGCACCGAGCACCTCATGGGCTGGGACGTGGGCGACCACGGGTTCCGCATCGTGCTGGACGCGGACCTGACGGACTTCGTGGAGGAGGTGCTGGCGGCCGACATCAAGGCGTTCCTGGCGGACTACGGCCTGACACCCGAGCAGGTGGCCACCTGGGTGTGCCACCCCGGCGGGCCCAAGGTCATCGCCAAGATCGTGGAGACGCTGGGCCTGGCGCCCAAGGCCCTCGACGTGACCTGGCGCTCGCTGCGCGAGTACGGCAACCTGTCGTCGGTCTCGGTGCTCCATGTGCTCCAGGAGACCCGCGGCCGGCCCGGCACCCCGGCCGTGATGATGGCGCTGGGGCCGGGGTTCTCCGCCGAGTTGCTGCTGCTGCACTGGTGACGGCGTACGCGCTGCTGATCGGGCTGGTCGTCCTCGAACGGCTGGCCGAACTCGTCGTGGCCCGGCGCAACCTGGCCTGGGCCCGGTCCCGGGGCGGCGTCGAGTACGGCAGGCGGCACTATCCCTGGATCGTCCTGGCCCACGTGGCACTCCTGGTCACCGCGCCCGCCGAGGTCTGGCTGCTCGGCCGCCCCTTCGTGCCCGCGCTCGGCTGGCCCATGCTCGCGGTCGTCGCGCTGGCCCAGGGGCTGCGCTGGTGGTGCGTGGCGACGCTGGGCCGGCAGTGGAACACGCGCGTCGTGGTGGTGCCGGGGATGCCGCTGGTGCGGCGGGGGCCGTACCGGTGGTTGCGGCACCCCAACTACGTGGCCGTGGTGGCCGAGGGGATCGCGCTGCCGCTCGTCCACACGGCCTGGCTGACCGCGTTGGCGTTCACCGTGGCGAACGCGGTGCTGCTCGTCGTGCGGATCCGCGTGGAGGATCGGGCCCTGGCGCTCATCGGGCCGGATCCGGCCGGGAGACCATGATCTCCGCCAGGCCCTCCGGCGGCTTCCCCGGGTGGAGGCCGGTCAGCAGCGTGCTGACCGTGTAGAGGTGCCAGGCCAGGGCGGGCTTCTGGACCACGGGGTCGGCGAAGAGGGCGCGTACCTGGTCCGGGTGCACGATGGGGGCGAGGGCGTCGAGGCTGCCGAGCACCTGCTCGCGCAGCACGTCCGTGAGCGCGGGGCCGGGGCTGGTGCGCCAGCTCCACCCGCCTCCGGTCTTCGCGGTGGGCATGTGCTCGGGCAGGCGCCGGCGCCAGAAGGGCCGGGTCATGCCCTCGGCGAACCGCCACGGCTTCCCCTCGATCGGGACGTCCCGTAGCTTCGGGGCGAATCGCAAAATAAGGGCATAAATCACCTCTTCGGAGAGGCGCCAGCCCTGGTCCAGGCTGAGCGCCGCCCGTACCACGCGGTTGTCCAGGAACGGCCGTACGGGGTCGCCGCGGCGCAGCGCGCCCGCCCGCGCGCTGGCCTGCCAGCGGCCGACCTTGTACCAGATGTAGATGTGGTCCAGCGCCTCCAGCTGGTTCGGCCGGGCCCGCCACGGCCGGGCGAGCTCGCGCGCGTGCTCGTTCGCCTCGGCGGTGAACAGCTTCTCGTCCTTGCGGAAGGTGTTGTCGATGCGCCGCAGCAGCGCCTTGTCGCTCAGGTCGGTCTGGAGCAGGTTCAGGCTGCCCGCGCGCAGCGTCTCGCCGCTCTGCCCCGACATGGTCGGCTTGCCGGAGTAGGGGAGGTAGCTCACGATCGACTCGTACGCCGAGGTCATCCCCTCGCACGTGCGCAGCGTCTCCCAGGCCCGGCTGAGCGGGTGCTCCACCAGCACCGCGTCCTTCGCGGCGGTCTGCGGTGGGGCGATGACCGTGTGCTCCACCCCCAGCCGGGCCGCGATGCGCCGCGCGATGATCACGTCGGGGTGCGTGTCCAGGCCGTTCGTCGTCACCCGGAACGGCACCCGCGCCGCGTGCAGCAGCGCCGTCAGGATGCGGGTGTCCCGCCCGCCGGTCAGCGCCAGGTTCACCGGCTCGTCCAGCTCGCGCAGCGGGGCCACGGTGGCCAGCAGCGCGTCGGCCAGCTCGCCGATCGCCGCCCGCTTGCGCCGCGCCGACGTCGGCGTGGGCGCCGCCTCCGGCAGCGGGGTCTCGGTGATGGCGCGCACGCCGTCACGCACGACGAGCCGCGAGCTGGGCCGCAGCGCCGAGACCCCCTTGTACGGCGTCTCGTCCGACAGGAAGAACCCCTGCCTGACCATCGTCTGGAGGGCGAGCACGTCGTGCTCCACCCGGTCGTCCGGCCGGGCCGCCAGGTGCACCAGCAGGGCGCGGCTGCCGACCACGTGCAGCTCGGGCGTCTCGGCGTAGAAGACCGGGCAGACCCGGTTGATCGCGGTGCTCGCGGTCAGCTCGCCGTCGCGGGCGATCCAGGCCGAGAAGCAGCCGCCCACGGAGTCGTCGGGGAGCCTGGTCACGTCGGCGGGGTCGGCCAGGTGGCCGTTCAGCCCGACGATCCGGCCGTCGTGCTCGGAGATCAGTGGCGGCTGCCGCGAGTCGTCGGGCTCGTTGGTCCACGCGAACAGCGAGACACCCCGGCCGTGCCATTCGCGGCCGCGAATGACGTCGGGTGGCACGGGAAAGGCCAGTTCGATAACGGATCGAACTCTGTTTAGGACATGGGCGGAAATGTCCTGCCGCTTTGTGGCTATGCCCAAATAGACGCGCACCCGGACATGCCTACCTCAATTACCTCATTTGCCACAACCGATCACGCGTAGATCGCGGTTTGCACTCGCTTGAGTCACCGGCCAGGCCAGGGTGAACCGGCTTCCGTCGTACGACTCGGAGGTGGTTGAGATGAAATTTCGTCCCTTGGTGGTCGGTGTCGGGCTTGCAGCCCTTCTCGGCTTGGCGGCCTGCGGCGGCGGCAGCAGCGGCGGCGGGGAAAGCGCCACGAATGGTCAGAAAGCACCCCTGTCGAGTCAGAACGAGCAACCCGCCGTTCCCCGGAAATCATCCAAGCCGGCCCAGGCCGACGCCGAGGGCAAGGACCAGGACGAGAGCGAGCGGGATACGACGACGGCGCAGATCTCCACGTTCGCCCTCGACGTGGACACCGCCTCGTACGGCTACGCCCGCCGTACCCTCCAGGAGGGCCGCTGGCCCGAGCCCGGCGAGATCCGCCCGGAGGAGTGGGTCAACGCCTTCCGGCAGGACTACCCGCAGCCCCCGGACGACGGTTTCACCGTGCACGTCGACGGCGCGAAGCTGCCGTCGGGCGACGAGGCCGTCATGCGCGTGGGCCTGCAGACCCGCGCGTCCGACGCGGCCGAGCGGCGGCCCGCCAACCTCACGTTCGTGGTGGACGTGTCCGGCTCGATGGCCGAGGCCGGCCGGCTGGACCTGGTCAAGGCGGCGCTGCAGAAGCTGCTGACCCAGCTCGCACCCGGCGACCAGGTCTCGATCGTCTCCTTCTCCGACCAGGCCACGGTGCTGGCCTCGATGACCCCGCTGACCGCCAGGAACGAGCTGAGCCACGCGATCGACCAGCTCGCCATCGCCGGTGGCACGAACCTGGAGTCCGGGCTGGTCACCGGCTACCAGCAGGCTTCCCAGTCGTTCCGTCCCGCCGCCACGAACCGGGTCATCGTGCTCTCCGACGGCCTGGCCAACCAGGGCAGCACGCAGTGGCAGGCCCTGCTGGACCGGGTCAAGGAGTACGCGGGCAAGCAGGTCACGCTGCTCACGGTGGGTGTCGGCCGCGAGTACGGCGACGAGCTGATGGAGCAGCTCGCCGACAACGGCGACGGCATGGCCGTGTACATCAGCAGCGAGGAGGAGGCCGCCAAGATCTTCGCCACGCAACTGCCCGCCAACATCGAGCTGCGCGCACGCGACGCGAAGGCGCAGGTCGTCTTCAACCCGGCGGTGGTGGAGAGCTACCGGCTCATCGGGTACGAGAACCGCGCCCTGGCCACGGAGGAGTTCCGGGACGACAGCCGCGACGGCGGCGAGATCGGCCCCGGCCACTCCGTCACCGCCCTGTACTCGATCAAGCTGAAGCCCGGCGCCAAGGGCCAGCTCGCCCAGGCCACCGTGCGCTGGCAGGACCCCGACACCAGGGGCGCGTCGGAGGTCAGCGGGTCGCTGCAGTCCGGCGACCTGGCCGCCTCCATCTGGGACGAGGCGCCGATCCGGCTGCAGGTGGACGTCGTGGTGGCGGCGTTCGCGGTGTACATGCGCGACCGCGAGGCGTTCGGGCTGGACCTGCCCACGCTGGGCGAGCACGCCTCCCGGCTGGCCTCCGCCGCCGAGGACCCGATGGTGTCGGAGCTGGCCACGCTCGTCGAACGGGCCAAGTCGGTCGGGTGACCCGCGGGGCGGCTCGGCCGGGCCTGGCCGGTCGAGCCGCCCTGTGGGGGGGCTTCGGGCGATTCGCGAGTGTGCATCGGGGGTCGCGAAGTCGGCTACACTCGTACACGAAACAAGGGGCTATGGCGCAGTTGGTAGCGCGCCTCCATGGCATGGAGGAGGTCTGGGGTTCGAATCCCCATAGCTCCACAGGTGCGAAAGAGGGCCGTTCCCGTCATCCGGGGGCGGCCTTTTTCGCATGTGCGGGGAGCCGTGGCGCCGCATTGTCGGGTGTTCACCTGACACGCTCGCGCATCGGTCGTCCGTAGGCTCGCAACCGCTTCTCCGAAAGGTTGCCGATGTCCACCCCGTACCCGCCCTCATCGGGGCCCGCGCCAGCCTGGCCGCCGCAGGGGTTCGGCATGGCCGGGGCAGCGGGCGCGCACCCGGGCGGCTTCCCGCCGCCCGGGGCGCCGGGACCGCCTGGAGGGCCGGGGCCGCATGGAGGGCCGGGATCGTATGGAGGCCAGGGACCGCATGGGGCGCCGGGGCCGCATGGGGCGCCGGGGCCGCATGGGGCGCCGGGACCGCAGGGGGGCGGCTTCCCGCCGCCCGGAGCGCAGGGCAGGCACGCGGGCGGGCACCGGCCGCCTCCCCGGCGTGGTGGCGGGGGCTCGAAGGGGCCGCTGATCGCCTTGGTGGCCGTGGCCGCCGTCGTGCTGCTCGCCGCCGGTGCGGCCGGGATCTGGTTCTTCCTCCAGAGCAGACAGCCCGAACCCCCGGCGAGCTCGACGGGGGAGCGGCGCAGAACGGTCACGTCGCCGTCGCCGTCGGCCAAGCCGGTGAAACTGCGGGCGGTCACCGGCGACCAGCTCTGCTCCGCCGTTCCGGACGCCCTCCGCAAGAGCCTGGTCACCGACGGCCGGTACGGCGGGAGGCAGGCGTCCACGTCGGCCGCCACCGAGACCGAGAAGCGGGCCGCCTGCGCGTGGCACAACAGCAAGATGGACGTCGGCGGCGGCGTCCTGGGCCATCGCAGCCTGACCATCGCGGTCTCGGCCCGGAGCCCGGATGGCGGCAGCGCGCTCGACCACGCCAAGGACCGGTTCGAGGCGGACCGGAAGGGGCACGAGCGGCGGGTCAACGTCCGCGACGGCAAGCGGACCGACGGCAGGACCTCCGGCTCGGCGTTCGGCGAGCTCAAGGAGCTCGACCACGGCGACGCGTCCTACAGCCAGAGCTCGATCGGGCACAGCGGGCTCAAGGCCGCCGTGTTCGTCCGCCAGGGGCCCTGGCTGATCCAGGTCGAGTACGGCGGCAGCAACCGCACCGGCGCCAAGTACCCCTCCGGAGACGAGGTCCGGGCCGCGGCCGGGAAGGTCGCCGAGCGGGTCACCGCGGAGATGGCCAAGGCCGCCGGCAAGGTCAAGCTCGACGGGCCGTGCGCGATCCTCACGGCCGGGAACGTCGAGTCGGCGCTCTTCCGCACCGCCGAGGGCCCGTCGGTCGGCGGGAGCGACGGCCGCATCAAGCACACCACCTGCACCTGGCGGATCAGCGAGGAGGTCGCGCACGAGCCCGGCCAGGAGTTCACCGCCAGGGGTGGCGAGCTGCGCGTCCACCTGGTCGACTGGGGCGGCGGCGACTCCGGGGCGAAGTTCCAGTTCGACCGGGAGGCCGCGAAATACGACCGCTACCGCGCCAAGGGCGGCATCGGCGACACCACCACCCACACGGACTACGAGCCCCGCCGGCAGCTCTCCGGGCTCGGCGAGCAGGCGTTCGTCGTGCTCTCCTCGACCACCAGGCCGAACAAGCCGGACGACAAGCCCATGCGGGAGATCCTGGTCAAGGTGCTGACCGGCGACCGGACGGTCGATCTCACCTTCAGGGGCACGACGGCCGGGGGTGGCGTCGTCGGCGCCGACGGCTACCAGGAGCCGGTCCTCGAGCCCGCCGCCGCGGAACGGGCCCTGACCAAGCTGGCCAGGACGTTCGTCACCGGCCTGAAATGAGCCCCGGCCCCTCAGGGCCCGCCCGCCGGCCCGCCTGATGGAAATATCGAACTGGAGTTCGTACACTGGGATCATGACTCCTGTGGAACTGCCCGAGATCTGGAGGCCGCCCATCGTGGAGCACGCGATCCGCGACGGCGCGGCCCGCTACCTGCTCGCCTGGGGCGACGACGCCCAGGGGGCGCGGTGGGGATACCTGCTGTGGCCGCCGACGACGCTGGAAGCGCGCTGGGTGCGCTGGGAGGAGATCCACCCGGTCGCGGGCGAGGACTACAGCGCGGTCCCGATCGCCGACCCCTTCACGTGGGAAGCATTCTCTGACTAAAGTCAGAGAATGGACGGCACGGCGATAAGGCAGGTGCGCCGCTTCCAGCGGACCGTGACGCAGCGGATCGGCGCGCTCAACGACAGGTTCCTGGCCCGGGACCGGCCTCTTGGCCAGTCCCGGGTGCTCTGGGAGATCGGGCCGGAGGGCAGCGAGATCCGCGCCCTGCGGGCCCGGCTCGACCTCGACTCCGGCTACATGAGCAGGCTGCTGCGCTCCCTGGAGGCCGACGGGCTCGTCGTGGTCGAGGGGAGCGGCCCCGACGGCAGGGTGCGCACGGCCCGGCTCACCCCGGCCGGGCTGGCCGAGCGGGAGGAGCTCGACCGGCGCTCCGACGAGGCGGCCGCCGCGATCCTCCAGCCGCTCCCCGCCGACTGCCGCGAGCGCCTGGTGGCCGCGATGGGCGAGGTCGAGCGCCTGCTGGCGGCCTCCATGGTCGCGATCGACGCGCTCGACCCGAGCCATCCCGCCGCCCGGCACTGCATCCGCGCGTACGTCGCCGAGCTGGCCCGCCGCTTCGACGACGGCTTCGACCCGGAGCGCAGCATCCCGGCGGGTGACGAGGAGTTGCGGCCGCCCGCCGGGATGCTGCTGGTCGCCACGCTGCACGCCGAGCCCGTGGGCTGCGTGGCGCTGAAGCTGCACCCCGGCGACGCCATGGCCGAGATCAAGCGGATGTGGGTCGACCCGGCCGCCCGCGGGCTGGGGCTGGGGCGCCGGCTGCTCGCCGAGGCCGAGGCCCGCGCGGCCGGGCGCGGCGCCCGCATGCTGCGGCTGGAGACGAACCGCGCGCTCACCGAGGCGATCGCCCTCTACCGGGCCGCCGGCTACGCGGAGGTCGCGGCGTTCAACGACGAGCCCTACGCCCACCACTGGTTCGAGAAGCGGCTGTGACCCCGCGGTGGACGCCCGAGCCGCCTCCTCACACGGGTGGATTGAAGCGGTGGTATCCGGGGGCGGTCCATCCGGCGGGCAGGGTGCCGGCGAGGTGGACGTACTCGTCGACGTCGAACCGCACCACCGGCCGGTCCTCCCCCCACTCCACCCGGGCCCGGCCGGTGAGGTGCAGCGTCTCGCCACGCTCCCAGTCGGGGAACAGCAGCCCGGCTGCCGGGTCGAGCTCCAGGTTGCCCAGGGTCATGTACATGCCGTTGCCCGGGTAGTCGGCGAACTCCAGCGAGCGCGGGCCGGTGACGCGGACGAAGCCGGGGTTGCCGCCCCGGTGCGACACGTCCGCGCCGAAGCCCTGGGCGCGGGTGGCGATGAAGAACGTGTCCGCCGCCGCGATCCAGTCCAGGTGCCGCCGCCCCAGGGAGTCGCCCCGGCCGAGACCGGCGGGCGTGCCGGGCTCTGCTATGGGCTCGCGCGTCTGGATGTATTTCGGGCAGTTGGCGTAGACCTGCTCGGTCCAGACCACGAGGGAGTCCCCCGCGCGTACGGCGGTGCCGTTCACGCGCATCCTGCGCCGCGTGTGCGGCTCGATGGCCAGCAGGCCCACGTCCCGCTCCGCCGCGAACAGCCCGTGCAGCGGGTCGCCGGCGGCGGGCAGGGCGTGCAGCACGAGCGTGCGGTCGTCCTCCGGGGCGGCGAACCCGGCGGGCCCGGTGAGCACGCCCGCCCAGAGCCGCCCGAGGTCGTCGGCGGCGCCGGCCACGATCATCCGCTGGTTCCGCAGGAACCCGGCCGCCACCTCGGGGATCTCCGCCCGGGCGCGGGCGCTGCCGTGGTCCTCCAGCCGCACCCCCGCCCGCCGCTGCACGGCGACCTCTCCCGGATGCCTTCCCATTAGAAGAACCCGCAGGTCGGCGCGTCGGAGGCGGGCGCGGGCCGGTCTCCGCCGCCGTCGGGAGCGAAGATCTCCAGCCGGATGCCGTCGGGGTCCTCGAAGAACACGCCGCCCGAGGAGGCCCCCTCGCGATGCGGGACGATGCCGCCGTGGTGCAGGGTCGCGCCCAGCTCCTTGATCACCGTCTCCGCGCGCCGCACCGCGTCGAGGTCCGCCACCTGGAACGACAGGTGGTGCAGCCCCGGCCGGCTGGTGGCGAAGCGGCCCTCGCTCTGCTGCCACAGCGTCAGCACGAGCGTGCCGTCCTGCGCCAGGACCGCGTAGCGCCGCCCGTCCTCCTGGGACTCGCCCGCCACCGTGAACCCGAAGACGCGCCCGTAGAACTCCTTGGACTTGTCGAGATCGGTGACGTTGAGCCCGATGTGCCCGGTCTGGAAGGACATCCCACACTCCTCTAACGCTTGCCTGGCTGATTTGCCGTTAGAAGAACTATAACGGCAAATTCCGTCCCTTGGCGTTAGAAGGGGTCATTTCTTGTGTTCCCGGTAGTGCCTGGCCGCCCGGGCACGGTTGCCGCAGGCCGTCGAGCACCACTCCTGGCGTGGGTGTTCCTTGACGAAATAGAGCACGCAGCGCGGGGCCTGGCACGTGCGCAGCAGGCTCCGGTCCGGGCTCGCCAGGAACTCCACGGCCGCCGTGGCGAGCCGGCCGCGCAGGAGTGCGGACTCGTCCGCCCCGGCGGCGGGGGTCGTGGTGAGGGCCGGCTCGCCGTTCCAGGACAGTTGCGGGGCCGTGGGCGCGGCCAGGGCGGTGGCGTTGACCAGGGCCAGCGCCTTCTCGAACGCGGGCAGGTCCGGCGCGTCCGCCCGGCTCGGCGGGTCGGGGCTCACGGCCCTGGCGAACAGGGCGCGTACGGCCTGGCGCAGGTGTACGGTCTCCTGCCGCAACTCCTCCGTGGCCGTGAAGCCCGGGTCCAGGCCCAGGTCGGCCGCGTGCTCGCGGACCCAGGCCGTCATGCCGTCCACGCCCGACAGGTGGTCGACCGGGCCGGACCGGTCGGCCCTGATCGTGCTGACAAATTCCAGGATCAGGTAGGACATCTCCTCAATCTAACGCCAAACAGCACCTGCACCCGTGAGACGCCGGATCACGCCTCTCTCGGCCGGGTGAGGAGGCGGGCGGCCAGCAGTCCCAGCACCACGATGCAGAACAGGTCGAACCAGACGCTGAGCGGCGACAGGTCGCCCCGGATGGCCGCGTTGGGCAGGATCAGCGCCAGGAACGTGGTCTTGCCCGCCACGGCGGCCAGCGAGGCCGCCAGGCGCACGGGCGGGTGGAAGGCGGCCCACATGATGGCGGCCCCGAGCAGGAGTTGCAGCATGCCGCGGTGCTGCAGCAGCGCCTGCGTCATCGGGGCCGGGTCGGCCACCCCGTAGTTCCAGTCGAGGATGCCCACGTTCACCAGGGCGAGGGCGGGCAGCGTGGTGATGGCGCCGATCAGCGCGAGTAACACGCGCAGGGCGGGTTCGGCGCGGGCGGGCAGAGACATGGGAGAACCTCCTGGCGAGTGACGACAGCCGTCAGCATAGCTGACGAATTTCCGGAAGCTCAAGGGTCCTACATTGGACGGCATGAGTGAGCGTGGCGCGGCTGAGCGGATTTCCACGGCCACCGGCTACATGCTGGTGCGCATCGGCGACTTCGCGCGGCAGCGCATCGAGGAGGAGCTCGCCCGCTGGTCCATCACCGGCAAGGAGCTGCGCGTGCTGGCCTACGCGCACGACGCCGCCAGGTCCCAGCGCGACCTCACCGCCGTCTCGCGCATGGACCGCACCACGATGACCGCCGTGATCAACAAGCTGGAGGAGCTCCAGTACGTACGCCGCGTCCGCAACACCGCCGACCGGCGCAAATACCTGATCACGGTGACCGACGAGGGCGCCCGCGTCGTGGCGGCCGCACTGGCCCACATGGCGGAGGCCGAGGCCGCCTTCCTCGGCCCGCTGACGCCCATCGAGCGCTCGCTGCTGAACAACATGGTCGCCCGCCTGTACGCCGCCCACGACCCAGATTGTGCGTGACCAGAAAATTTTCGCATCACGCAAATATTTGCGGTAGGCTCGCGGCATGAGCGGACTGAGAGAGCGGAAGAAGCAGGCCACGCGCGAGGCGCTGATGACGGCCGCCCTCCGGCTGGCTCTGGAACGAGGGCTGGAGAACGTGCGCGTCGAGGACATCGCGGCCGCGGCCGGGGTTTCGGCGAGGACGTACAACAACTACTTCGCCAGCAAGTACGAGGCGATCACCGCCCGCCACACCGACCGCGTGCTGGGAGCCGTGACCGCGCTGCGCGCCCGGCCGCCCGGCGAGCCCTTCTGGGAGGCCGTGACCGAGGCCATGGTGCTCCCGTGGGAGCAGCACGCGGGCACCGCCGACGCCGCCCCGCCCGCCGAGCTGCTGGCGAGCATCCGGATGCTGAGCGACGAGCCCGCGCTGCGGGCGGAGTCGCTGCGGGTGGCGTTCGCGGCCGACGGCGAGCTGGCCGCGGCCGTGGCCGAGCGCAGCGGCACCAACCCCGCTCGCGACCTCTACCCCCACCTGGTCGCCGCCGCCGTGACCGCCGCGGTGCAGGCGGCGGTCGGCCACTGGCTGCGCGCCGACCCTCCGGTCCCGCTCGTCCCGCTGCTGCGCGACTCGCTGCGCGCGCTGGCCGCGGGCCTGCCCGCCCCTTCCGGACCCCCTTCGCAACAAGGAGAGACCTCATGGACGTCGTGATCGCCGGCGGTGGCCCCAACGGGCTGATGCTGGCCTGCGAGCTGAGCCTGGCCGGGGTCCGCCCCACCGTCGTCGAGCGCCTGCCGCGGCGCAGCGACCAGCCCAAGGCCAACGGGATCGTCGGCCAGGTCGTCAGGCTGCTGCGCCTGCGCGGCCTCACCGACCAGGAGGCGCCGATGCCCGGGTTCGTGTTCGGCGCGATGCCGCTGGACCTGGCCGGGCTCGACGACAACCCGCTCCACGGGATGGGGATCAGCCAGCCCGCCCTGGAGGAGCTGCTGGAGAAGCGCGCGACCGAGCTCGGCGTGCGGATCAGGCGCGGGCACGAGCTGGCCGGTCTCGCCCAGGACGACGCGGGCGTGACGCTGGAGCTGGCGGGGCCGGACGGGCGCTACGAGCTGCGCACCCGCTACCTGGTGGGCTGCGACGGGGCGCACAGCGCGGTCAGGAAGCTGGCCGGCATCGGCTTTCCCGGCGTCAGCGCCGCCGATGTCGTCAGCCGCACCGCCCACGTCACCGTGCCGGGCGCGGTGGTCCGGCCCGAGCGGGCCGAGCTGGAGGTGCCGGGGGTGGGCACGTTCGGGTTGTGGACGTGGCACAGGACCGAGCGCGGCGCGTACGCGATGCTGCCGGCCGGGCCGGGCCTGCTCATGGTGGCGGCGATGGAGTGGGACGCCGGCGCGCCCGGCGAGGACGTGCCGATGACCGTCGCGGAGCTGCGCGGGAGCCTGGCCCGCGTGCTCGGCGTGGACGTGCCGCTGGCCGGCCCCACCGGCCCCGGCCCGCACCTGCTCAGGCGGCTGAACGGCCGCAACACCCGGGTGGCCGACCGCTACCGCGAGGGCCGCGTGTTCGTGGCCGGCGACGCCGCGCACGTCCACTCGGCCATGGGCGCGCCCGGCCTCAACCTGGGCCTGCAGGACGCCGCCAACCTGGCCTGGAAGCTGGCCGCCGAGGTGCACGGCTGGGCGCCGCCCGGGCTGCTGGACACCTACGACGCCGAGCGCCGCCCGGCCGCCGGGCGGGTCGCCATGCACACCCAGGCCCAGCTGGCGCTGGCCGCGCCCGGCTCCGCGGTCACGGCGCTGCGCGAGGTGTTCGGCGAGCTGCTGGGCGACCCGGGCGCGCGGCGCCGCATCGCCTCCCTGCTGGCCGGGTCGGACGTGGCCTACCCGATGCCCGCGCCGCCGCACCCGCTGGTCGGCCGGTTCCTGCCCGAGCTGCCCGCCGGTCCGGCGGCCCGGGCCCGGCCGGTGCTGCTGGACGCGACGGGCGGCCTGCGCGTACGCCACGGCCGCGTCGACGTCGTGCCCTCCGGCGGGCCGGAGGCCGTGCTGGTGCGGCCCGACGGCTACGTGGCCTGGGCGGGCACGCCGGACGAGACCCTGGACGAGGCCCTGGACACCTGGTTCGGCGAGACCCTGGAGGCCGCGTAGGCGCGGAGGTCAGACGCGGCCGACCCCCGCGAGGATGCCCGACTTGACGAAGTCGTACGTCCCGTCGGGGGAGGCGTCCGGGGTCCAGTCGGCGACCGGCACGACGCCGGGGCCGAGCAGTTCCAGGCCGTCGAAGTAGGCGGTGATGCCGGCGCGGTCCCGGCGGGCCAGGCCGCCCGAGGTGGTGCCCGAATAGACCTGCTGGCCCGCGCGGGTCTCGTCGTCGGTGGCGTTGCCCGCGTACAGGTGGGAGAGCACCAGGTGGCAGCCCGGGCGCAGGCGCTCCCGGACGCGGGCGGCGATGCGGGCGGCCTCGGCGTCGTCGGGGACGAAGTGCAGGACGGCGACCATGAGCACCGCGTACGGCTCGTGGAGGTCGAGGTGTCCCGTGACGAGCGGGTCGTCCAGGATCGCGTCCGGGTCCCTCAGGTCGCCCTCCAGCGCGATCACGTCCGGTTCCCTGGCCAGCAGCGCGCGGGCGTGGGCGAGCGCCATGGGGTCGTTGTCCACGTAGACGACGCGGGAGCCGGAGACGTGCCGCCGGGCGACCTGGTGCACGTTGTCCTGGGTCGGCAGCCCGGCGCCGATGTCGACGAACTGGCGCACGCCCGCCTCGGCCAGCATGCGTACGGCGCGGCCGAGGAAGCCGCGGTTGGCCAGGGCGATCTGCCGGGCGTCGTTGCCCATCCGCCGGCCGAGCTCGATCATCTTCTCGGCCGCCTCGCGGTCCGCGGCGAAGTTGTCCCGGCCGCCGAGGTAGTAGTCGTACATGCGGGCGACGCTGGGCACGTGCGGGTTGATCCCGGCGGGTAAGTGGTCCGCCTCGGCCATGTGACGACCCTTTCCTTGATCCTCTTCTCCGGATTCTAGGCGGAATGGGAGCAATTGCCGCAAGTCCTGCGATGAGCGGCCGATCAGGCGCGCCGGAAGGTGTGCCGGTAGGCCAGCGGCGGCACCCCGACGGCCGCGTGCAGGTGCTGGCGCAGCGAGACCGCCGTGCCGAAGCCCGAGCGCCTGGCCACCTCCTCCACGCCCAGGTCCGTCGTCTCCAGCAGGTGCCTGGCGTGCTGCACCCGCTGCCCGTTGAGCCACCTGGCCGGGCTCACGCCGGTCTCCTCGCGGAAGCGCCTGGTGAACGTGCGCACGCTCATCCTGGCGTGCTCGGCCAGCGCGTTCAGGTCGAGCGGGGCGTCGAGGTGGGCGAGCATCCAGTCGCGGGTGGCCGCCGTGCCGCCGCCGGTGCCGTACGGGAGGGGCCGGTCGATGTACTGGGCCTGGCCGCCCTCCCGCCACGGCGGCATGACGCAGCGCCTGGCCGTCCGGTTGGCCACCTCGCTGCCGTGGTCGCGCCTGACCACGTGCAGGCACAGGTCCAGGCCCGCCGCCACGCCGGCCGAGGTCAGCACGTCTCCGTCGTCCAGGAACAGCACGTCGGGATCCAGCTTGACCTGCGGGAACAGGCGAGAGAAGCGGGCCGCCTCGCGCCAGTGCGTGGTGGCCGGGCGGTCGTCGAGCAGGCCCGCCGCCGCCAGCACGAACGAGCCCGTGCAGATCGACATCGTCCTGGGCCGTCCCTGCAGGGCCGCGGACAGCGTGTCCGAGATCGTGCCGTCCTTCAGCGCGCGGCCCGCGTGGATGCCGGGCACCAGGACGGTGTCGGCCGTGTCGAGCACGTCGAGGTCGTGGTCGGGCAGCACGCTGTAGCCCGCGCTGCACCGCACCGGCGCCCGCCCCTCCGAGCACGTCACGACCTCGTACAGCTTCTCGCCCGCCGGTGTCTCCGCCGCCCAGAACACCTGGCCGGGCACCCCGAGGTCGAGCGGGGCGAAGTGGTCGAGCACGACGACCGCGATCCGATGGGTCATGGCCAGATTCTTTCACATATTGGCTATCCGGCCACTCGAACCATGTAAGGGGATAAATCAGTATTGGCGCATGACAGCGAGCACCACCGCCCCTACCCGCCGCCGACTGCACCGGGCCTGGTTCGTCGCGGCCGTCGCCTTCGTGGCGATCCTCGGCGCCGCCGGCTTCCGCGCCACCCCCGGCGTGCTCATCACCCCGTTGCGGGAGGAGTTCGGCTGGTCGGCCGGCACGATCTCGCTGGCCGTGTCGATCAACCTGGTGCTCTACGGACTGACGGCCCCCTTCGCCGCCGCCCTGATGGACCGCTTCGGCATGCGCCGCGTGGTCGCCGTCGCGCTCCTGCTGATCGCCGCGGGCAGCGGGCTCACCGTGCTGATGACGGCGAGCTGGCAGCTGCTGCTGTTCTGGGGCGTGCTGGTGGGGCTCGGCACCGGGTCGATGGCGCTGGTGTTCGCCGCGACCGTGGTGGACCGCTGGTTCGTCCGCCACCGCGGCCTGGTCACCGGCGTTCTCACGGCGGCCGGCGCCACCGGGCAGCTCGTCTTCCTGCCCGTGCTCGCCCAGCTCGCCGTGGGGCCGGGGTGGCGCTTCGCGTCGCTGACCGTGGCCGCGGCGGCGCTGGCCGTGGTGCCGTTCGTGTGGTGGCTGCTGCGCGACCGGCCCGAGGACGTGGGCACGACGGCGCTCGGCGCCGACCCGGACGCGCCGCGCCCCGCGCCGCAGGGCAAGGTCAACGCGGCCGTCAGAGCCGTCTCCGTGCTCGCCGCGGCGGCCAGGACGCGGCCGTTCTGGCTGCTCGCGGGCGGCTTCGCGATCTGCGGCGCGAGCACGAACGGCCTGGTCGGCACCCACTTCATCCCCGCCGCCCACGACCACGGCATGGCCGAGCCCGTCGCGGCCGGGTTGCTGGCGGTCATCGGCATCTTCGACATCGCGGGCACGATCGCCTCGGGCTGGCTCAGCGACAAGATCGACCCGAAGGTGCTGCTCGGCGTCTACTACGGGCTGCGCGGGCTGTCGCTGATGGTGCTGCCCAGCCTGTTCGCGGCCACGACCGAGCCCAGCATGCTGATCTTCATCGTGTTCTACGGCCTGGACTGGGTGGCGACCGTGCCGCCCACGGTGGCGCTGTGCCGCCGGATCTACGGTGCCGACGGGGCCGTGGTGTTCGGCTGGGTGTTCGGCTCCCACCAGGTCGGCGCGGCGATCGCCGCCGTCGGCGCCGGCCTCACCCGCGACCACCTGGGCGCCTACGACCTGGCCTGGTACGGCGCCGGCGCCCTCTGCCTCCTCGCCGCCGGCATGTCCCTGGCCATCGGGCATGCTAGAGGGCGATGAACCCGGAACCGAACACAGAGCTGTACGTCCTGCCGCTGGTCGTCAGGATCGAGCGAGCCACTCCTCCTGAGCGCACCGACGCCCTGGAGGCGGCCGCCATGGCCGTGCTGAGCCTGCTGGACGACCCGGGGGAGTGGGCCGCCGAGCTGCACGCCTGGCAGTCCACCGGGAAGATCCGCAAGGTGGTGCGCCGGGCCAGGGGCGCCGAGTGGAGCAGGGCGCTCGCGCTGCCGGGCCGCACGGTCGAGCACCGTACGGCCGAGGTGCGCGTGCACCCGCCCGTGCCGCTCGACGACTGGCCGCGCGACCTGGCCCGGCTGCAGGTGTCGGGCACCGAGCTGACCGACACCGCCGGCCCCGGGCCGGCCGAGCCGCCGGTGCTGTGGGCGAACCCGGCGCTGGAGATGTCCGCCGGCAAGGCCATGGCCCAGGCCGGGCACGCCGCCCAGCTCGCCTGGTGGGCCAGCGACGCGGAGGAGCGGGCGGCCTGGCGCGAGCGCGGCCTGGCGATGTCCGTTCGCACGGCCACCGCGCAGGGTGACTTCGACGCCATGGCCGCCTCCGGGCTGCCCGTGGTCCGCGACGCGGGGTTCACCGAGATCGAGCCGGGCTCGTGCACCTTCGTCGCCGACGCCCCCTGGCTCCGCGGGCGCGTCGCTAGATCGTGAACACGTCCGCCAGCACGCCGCCGGCCGGGGTGATCCGGGCCGGCGACGGGCTGTCGTAGACGATCATGAGCCTGCCGTCCGCCAGCCGCGCCAGCCCCTCCGGGTGGTCGCAGCCCACGCCGTACGGCAGCTCCACCACGGCCTCCAGCTCGTCCGCCGGGACGATGCCCGGCCGCTTGCGGCCGAGCCGCCAGCGCAGCACGCGTACCGGCCCGTCGAGGTCCATGGTCGGCCCGGCGAGCAGCAGCAGCGAGTCGCCGTCCGGGCACATGTCCCGCACGCCGAGCCCGCCCAGGTCCAGGAAGTGCTTGCGGTACGGCTCCCGCAGCCGCAACCGCCCCTTGCCCGCGTCCTCGATCCGCAGCTCCAGCACCACCGCCCAGCCCCGCAGCACGGGACCGCGCAGCCCCAGATAGACGCGGTCCGGCGTGACCGCGATGCCCTCGACGTCGAAGCCGTTGTCCTTGCCCGGCAGCGCCAGGAACGGCCCCAGGTGCGGGTCGTCCTTCAGGTGGGCGGTCAGGTTGGTCGAGCCCGCCAGGATCGAGCCAGGCCCGGGCGCCTCGGTGTCGTGGCTCAGGGGGAGGCGCGCGAGGATGAAGCGGTTCTCCTCCCTGATGACCGTGGCCAGCCGCTCGGCGGCCTTCTCCGGGTCCTTGGACTTGATCTTCTTGCGCTTGAGACCGTGCGAGCCGACCAGCCAGAGGTAGCCGTTCGCCCGGGCCATGCCCTCGATGTCGGCCTCGTCCTCGGGGCCGGCCGGGAGGGTGACGTAGTCGTCGAGCCGGAACGTGCGCTGGGCGCCGTAGTGGTCGCCCGTCCATGTGAGGTGTTCGAAGGTCGCGGTCTCGTCCCCGGCGATCCAGAGGCCCGTTGAGCTCTGCCGGATCGCTGAGAGGTTTGTGTGCGTTTGTGACGCTTGCGAGGCGTGGTCGAATCGCAGCTCAACCTGTTCCACATCGTCATGATTGCACTTCGGTTGCTTCATAAGCGCAATGGCGTGATTTGTCGTACGCTCCCGTCGTGCTCGATGGGGAAGATGAGATCAAGGGTTCCCGAGTGAGAACCGCTGCGAAGCCCGGGGTCCCCGCTTCCCCGCCCAGGCGCTCCCGCATAGGCGATCTGCGCATGCGGGTGGTGTATCGGGGGCTGGCCGTGGTGGCCGCCGTCGCGGCCGTCGCCGTGGCCGTGGTCCTGGTGCTCCCGTCGGAGCCGGACGAGGTGATGGCGGGGCCGGTAACCGCGCCGCCGGCCGCACCGCCCTCGTCCGGCCCCGCACCGTCGCCCAGCCCGGCGGAGTCCTCCCCCCTGCCGTCTTCCCCGCCGTCTTCCGGGCCGTCTTCCCCGCCGTCTTCTGGGCCCGCCTCCAGCGCCGCCCCGGGGCAGCGCGTGACGCCGAGCCCCGGCTCGTCGCTCGCGCCCGGTTACACGGCCATGGAAGCCCTGTACGCCGACCCGCGCGTCCCCAAGCTCACCAGCGGGGTCAAGCGCATGCCTATGGCCTCGCCCGGCCGGCGGTTCGTCAAGGACACGCGGAGCGGCCTGGCCGTGCCGCGGCTGCCGGGGCCGTGGAAGTCGTACGGGGCGGCGCCGTTCACCACCAAGCAGGTGCTGCCCAAGCAGCGCGGCACGAGCCTGCGCGGCATGTTCGTCACCTGCCCGCTGCCCATCATGGAGCAGAGATCCCCGCGCGACACGGCGCTGCTGGCCGCCCGCTGGACGCTCAACCACCACCCCAAGGGCTCCCGGATCACCTGGCTGGCCTCGCAGCCGGTCAAGGGTGGCTGGATGCTCGCCTACCGCGTCACGTACGGCAAGCACGCCTCGCGGGCGGCCGTCGTGGTCATGGACGGGGGAATGAGCAAGCCCGGACTTGCGTTCGTCACAGTGCCAGACTCGCAGCGCAAGCAGTGGCGTGACATCGGCCGCGTGGCCTCAGGGGTGCGTGTTCTAGGCTAGAAAGATCATGAATGCGGCGATGTGGGGGAGTTGACGCCGTGGAACGCTCTGGACCGCCGCAGGCTCAGGACAAGGGCAAGGGCAAGCCGCCCTGGCGCTCGGAGGGCCTGCCAGGCACACCCGGAGGCCGGCCCAAGATCAATTGGTGGCGCTTCGTCGTCACCCTGCTCGTGGTGTACGCGGGCTTCTTCGTGGTCTCGTCGTTCGTCGACAGCGGATCCGTCGAGACGATCTCGTACACCGAGTTCACCAACCAGGTGAACTCCAAGAACGTCAAGGACATCTACGCCGAGGGCCTGTCGGTCGAGGGCGACCTGCGGTCGGCGGCGAAGAACCCCGAGGGCGGCGCCTCCTACACGAGGTTCGCCACCGAGATCCCGGCCTTCGCCAACACCGACCAGCTCGACCAGCAGCTCTCCACCGGACAGGTCGAGATCACCTCCAAGCCCATCACACGCGGCTTCTTCTCCAACCTGATGCTGTCGCTGCTGCCCGTGCTGCTGCTGGCCGGGCTGTGGATCTGGATCATGCGGCGGGGCGCCAGCATGATGGGCGGCGGCCTGGGCGGGCTGGGCAAGTCCAAGGCGGCCAAGCCGGTCGAGGCCGGGCAGGTGCGCGTCACGTTCGAGGACGTCGCGGGCATCGACGAGGTCGAGAACGAGCTCGTCGAGATCGTCGACTACCTCAAGGACCCCGACAAATACCGCAGGCTGGGCGCCAAGCTGCCCAAGGGCGTGCTGCTGGCCGGCCCTCCCGGCACCGGTAAGACGCTGCTGGCCAGGGCGGTCGCGGGCGAGGCCAAGGTGCCGTACTTCTCGGCCAGCGCCTCCGAGTTCATCGAGATGATCGTCGGCGTGGGCGCCTCGCGCGTGCGCGACCTGTTCGAGGAGGCGCGGAAGGTGGCGCCGTCGATCGTCTTCATCGACGAGATCGACGCCATCGGCCGGGCCCGCGGCGGGGCGGGCGGCATCGGCGGCCACGACGAGCGCGAGCAGACGCTCAACCAGATCCTCACCGAGATGGACGGCTTCTCCGGCGCCGAGGGCGTGATCGTCATCGGGGCCACGAACCGTCCCGAGATCCTCGACCCGGCGCTGCTGCGTCCCGGGCGCTTCGACCGTACGGTGCAGGTGGGCCTGCCCGACGCGGCCGGCCGCACGGCCATCCTGGGCGTGCACACGCGCAGCGTCCCGCTCGACGGCGCGGTCGTGCTCGACCAGCTCGCCAAGACCACGCCCGGCATGACCGGCGCCGACCTGGCCAACCTGGTCAACGAGGCCGCCCTGCTGGCCGCCAAGCGCGGCAAGGACAAGGTCACGATGGCCGACTTCGCCGACGCGCTGGAGAAGCTGCAGCTCGGCGCGGCCCGCAGCATCGTCATGCCGGAGGAGGAGCGCACCAGGACCGCCTTCCACGAGGCCGGTCACGCGCTGCTCGGGATGCTCCAGCCGGGCGCCGACCCGGTCAGGAAGATCTCGATCATCCCGCGCGGCCGGGCGCTCGGCGTCACGCTCTCCACCCCCGACACCGACCGCTACGCCTACGACGAGCAGTATCTCCGCGGCCGCATCACCGGAGCGCTCGGCGGCATGGCGGCCGAGCAGGTCGTGTACGGCGTCATCACCACCGGCGCCGAGAACGACCTCGAACAGGTCACCATGATCGCCCGGGGCATGGTCGGCCGGTGGGGCATGTCGGAGAAGGTCGGCCCGCTGACCATCCTGCCCAACGACGGCCAGCCGCCGCAGGCCTCGCCCGTCACGCTCGCGATGGTGGACGAGGAGGCGCGGCGGATCGTGGACGAGTGCTACGAACGCGCGATCCAGATCCTCACCGACAACCGCGACAAGCTGGACGGGATCGTCGGGGCCCTGCTCGAGCACGAGACGCTCGACGAGGCCGGCGCGTACGCGGCCGCGGGCCTGTCCCGGACGTCCGCCGCGGAGGTCCGCCCGGCCATCGCCGGGGCCTCCGAGAACGGCGTGGCGGCTTCCGCTCCCGGGGGCGGCCCTGCGGTGACCTTTTCCGAGAATTAGGACAATCCGGACGTTCGCCCTGGCCCGGCGAGGGCAGGTCACCCGAGACACACTGATCGGGGGACCGTCGTGACACTGAATGACGAGCTTCTCGCCGGGCTCGGAGACTCAGGACTGGAACAGATCGCCGGGATGCTCGGCACGGACACCCTCACGGCCCGCAAGGTCGTCGAGGCCGTGGCGGGCACCATCGTCGGCGGCATGGCCCGCAACGCCGAACACCCGGACGGCGCCGACGCCCTGCGCGGGGCGCTGGACGATCACATGGACGCCGACCCGTTCAACGGCGACGTGGCCTCGCTGACGCGTGACGGGCACAGCATCCTCGGTCACGTACTGGGCGGCCAGGGGACCGAACAGGCCGCGGCCGAGCTCTCGCAGCTCGCCGGGGTCGGCTCCGGGACCATCATGAAGCTGCTGCCCCTGATCGCCCCGATGATCATGTCGCTGCTGGCCAACCGGGCTGCCAGCCGGGACATGGACGCCGGGGCCGTGGCCGACGACCTCAACCGCGAGCAGTCGTCGATCCCCGGCGGGCTGGGGGAGCTGCTCGGGGGGATGCTGGGCAACATCTTCGGCGGGGCCGTGCCGCAGCAGAGCAGCCCGTACGAGCCGTACCGGACGGAGCGCGAGGTCGCTCCGGGGACGTCGAACCCCGACTGGTGACCGGTAGGCTGGGCCGGTGATCGTTCTGGCCTCTGCCTCCTCCGCCCGCCTGGCCCTCCTGCGCAGCGCCGGGCTCGACCCGAAGGTGATCGTCAGCGGCGTCGACGAGGACGCCTTCTCCGCCCACTCGCCCGCCGCGCTCAGCCTGGTGCTGGCCAAGGCCAAGGCCGAGGCGGTCGCGGAGGGGCTCGAAGAGGGGCTGGTCATCGGCTGCGACTCGATCCTGGAGCTCGACGGCCGTCCCTACGGCAAGCCCGGCACGGCGGAGGAGGCCCTGGAGCGGTGGCGGCTGCTGCGCGGCCGCACGGGCCGCCTCGTCACCGGCCACTGCGTGATCGACGTGCCCGCCGACCGGCAGGTGGCGGAGGTGGCCACCACCGTCGTGCACTTCGGCCGGCCATCGGAAGAAGAGATCGCCACCTACGTCGCCACCGGCGAGCCGCTCGGCCTGGCCGGGGCGTTCAGCATCGACGGGCGCGGCGGCTGGTTCGTGGAGGGCATCGAGGGCGACCACGGCAACGTGCTCGGCATCTCGCTCCCGCTGCTGCGCGAGCTGTTCGCCGAACTGGGCTACGCGGTCACGTCGTTCTGGCGCTAGCCTGCCGGGCATGCGATCAGTGCGCGACTTCATGGCCGGTGTCGGCTTTTTCTTCCAGGGGTTCAGCTGGGTCGCCAAGAACACCCGGTGGTGGTTGTTCGGGCTGATCCCGGCGTTGATCGCGTTCGCCGTCTACGTGGTGGCGCTGGTCTTCCTCGGGACGAACGCGTCGTCCGTGGCCGAGTTCCTGACGCCGTTCGCTGATTCGTGGAGCTGGCGGGAGTCGTTCCGCACGCTGGTGGGGATCGCGCTGTTCCTCGGGGGGCTGGCGCTGGCGGTGCTGACGTTCGCGGCGCTCACGCTGGCGATCGGGGAGCCGTTCTACGAGAAGCTGTCGGCCACGGTGGATCCGCTGGAGGGCGCGGAGGAGCAGCCGTGGTGGCGTACGCTGCCGCGCTCGATCCGGGACAGCCTGGTGACGCTCTTCTACGTGCTGCTGTTCACGATCCCGCTGTTCGTCCTGGGTTTCGTGCCGGTGGTGGGGCAGACGGTGGTGCCGGTCCTGGGCGCCGCCGTTTCCGGATTTTTCCTGACAGTGGAGCTCACGACGCTGGCCCTGGAGCGCCGCGGGATGGCCCGCAAGCAGCGCTTCGCCCTCCTGAGGTCCAACAAGGCCGGCGCGCTGGGGTTCGGGGTGGCGGTGTTCGTCCTGTTCCTGGTGCCGTTCGTGGCCGTCATCGCCATGCCGGCCGCGGTGGCGGGCGCCGCACTGCTCGTACGCACTCGTCTGGCCCCGGCCTCCTAGAGCCTGGCGACAGGGATCTGGTCGCCGAGGCGGGGGGCGGAGACGGCCGAGGGCGAGGCATCTTCGCGTGTACACACTGAACCGAAGATCGCACTGCGACACCCTTCGCGGCGGGATCATCCGGACGAGCCTCGGACGGCACAGGCGCAGAAGACCGTACAGCCCGATCCCGGTGAGGCGCGCGATCGGGGCAAGCCCTGGCCCCGGTCTCCACAAGCTCGTCGGTTGCCGCCACCGCCGTGGTCCAGGCGAAGGCCAGGACCACCGCAAGACTGTGGACAACCCGTCGTCCTCCACAGAACCCGGTTCGGCCCTGCATGGCCCTCTCCAGGCCCGCCACCCTATGGGCCCATGACAACCAACCACCCAACCCCCAATCCCAGCCCCACCAACGCCACGCCGACCTCCGCCCATGCCGCCACGTCCATCCCCAACCCCGGCCCAGGTCGCGCCTCCGCCCAGACCCCCAGCCCCGCTTCCGCTCCCTTCCCCGTCCCCAGCGCCGCTTTCACCCCCGCCCCCAGCCCCAGCGCCAGCCCTGGTCATGCCTCCGTCCAGACCCCCGGCCCCGCCTCCATCCCCAGCCCCAGATCCGGCTCTGGCGCCTCCTCCCCCTCCACTGCCTTCGACTCGCAGCCCTGCCTCACCCTGACCAGCCCGACCGACATCCTGGCCGCCGTTCCCTACCTCGTCGGGTTCCATCCCACAGCCAGCCTCATCGTCATCGGCCTGGCCCGCGGTCAGGCGAAGATGGTGGCCAGGTGGGGCCTGCCCTTCCCGCGGGGCACTCTCGACCCCATGACCCCCCTTTTCGACCGCGAGGGCATCACGGAGATCGTCATCGTCGGCTACGGCCCTGGAGAGCTGGTCACTCCGGCGGCCGACGAGGCCAGGCTGCTCGCGGCCAAGGCGGGGGTCCACGTGGGTGAGGCCCTGCGGGCGCATGAGGGCCGCTACTGGTCATACGTCTGCCATCTGGCGACATGCTGTCCAGCAGAAGGCACCCCGTACGACCTGTCCACCAGCCAGATATCGGCCGAGGCCACGGTGTGCGGCCTGGTGGCCCTCCCGGATCGCGAGGCCCTGGAGCGCACGCTTGCCCCCGTCACCGGCCCCGTACGGATGGCGATGCGCCGAGCCACGGCCGAGGCGATCGCGGAGTTCCGGGCCCAGCTCATGGACGCCACAGACCTGGACACCTTCGCCACCCGGTTCGTGTCCGACGGCCTGGCCAGGGTGCGATCCGCGCTGGCGACCCACGCCGAGGGCGGCCGCCTGGACGACGCGGCGGTGGCGAGGTTGGGCCTGGACCTAGCGATCATGAGGGTCCGCGACGAGGCGTGGACCCTCATGCACGAATCCCACTCCCTGCTCTGGAAAGACCTGACCCGCAGGCTGGAGCCCCGTTTCATGCCCCCGGCGGCGTCCCTGCTGGCCATGGCCGCCTGGCGTGCGGGCAACAGCGTCCAGGCCACCATCGCCCTCGAACGCGCCCTCACCACCGATCCCGGCTACTCGATGGCCAACCTCCTCATGCACGCCCTCCAGAACCTCCTCTCCCCGGCCATCCTCCGCGACCGCCTCCCGACCCCGGCCGAACTGGACGCCACCATGGGCCCCGCCAACGCCGCCTGGCTGCTCCCCTTGATCAACCTCCTCGACGAGGACGACCCACCCCCCACCCTCGAATAGCCACCAACCCACACGCCTGGCCCTCTCGGCTGCATGTCCGACCCCAGGGCTGGACCAAGCTCGCACGACTGCCCTTGTGCCGCGATGACGCACGGCGGCGGCTCTCCCCACGCCTCACAGCTACACGAAACTCCGTTGGAACCCCGAGGAGCGCACTGGGGCTGCACGCCGTTGGAACCCAACCCCTGGCCACGCACCAGCACGCCATCGAGCCCATACTTCGCGCACCCTGCACGCTGTTGGGACGGGGAACCCGGGGACATGGGGCCACCGTCCTGGACGAGTGCCGTGCAGAGAGGCCCGGTGGCGTGCATCCGTGCGATGGGGGAGGAGCCCGACAGCGTGCATGCGCACGCCATGCCGAGGGGGCAGAGCCGTGGGGCGTCTTGACAGGCAGGTCGGCCGGCCCAGGTCTGGAAGGGGGAGCCTAGAGGCCGCCTTCTTCCTTCCTGCGCCGCTCGTTGTAGGCCCGCATACGCTGCGGATATCCAGTGAGCTGAACGTCGTACACCGGCAACGCAAGATCGCGGGCGACCTTGTGGATCACCGCGGGAGAGCCGACCCTGCGCCTGGTCCACTCGCCGTCGTCGGCCACCGCGACGGCGGTCGTGTCAGTGGCAAAAGTCTCTGGCTCGACGTAAAACTCGACACCACGCCGTGAACGAGCAAAGGCGATGAGCGCCTCGATGTCGGCGTCTGTCGCCTCGCGGTCGAACTTCGCGATCTTTCGGCCGCGCAGTCGACGAATGCCGTAGCGGTCTCGCCATCTCATGAATCCTTTTTATACCGTCTGGAGCCCTCGCGTCGGGGATGATCTAGGGGACAAATCCGGGATTCTCCCGATGGCACCTGACGTTCGCGGGACGCAGTATGAGTGGTGACAGTCCGATTCTCTAAGGAGAGGCATGGCGATTATGGCTGGGGTACCGAAAACCCCCGGGCCGGGACAGGTGCCGCCAGCTCAACTGCGCGTCACCAACCAGGACCGAGAGAACGTGGTCGAGCATGTCAAGGCCGCGTACGCGGAGGGCCGCTTCGACAAGCTCGAGTTCGACGACCGGCTGGAGCGTGCCATGACGGCGCGCACGCACGGTGATCTGACGCCCATCATGAGCGAGCTGTACGGCTCCCAGGCCGTTGTCCGGCCCGCCCCGCTGCCACCACCGGTCCGGACCCACGGTCCGACGGAGAGCAACGAGCGCCTCGGCGGCGCCCTCGCCCATCTGCTCTCCGTCGTCGGCTTCCCGATCGTCGGGCCGCTGCTCCTGCTGCTCACCGGCGGCAAGACCTCGCCCTACATCCGCAAGCACGCCCTGGAGGCACTCAACTTCCAGATCACCGTGGTGGGGGCTTCGGTGCTTCTCCCGCTGACCTTCATCGGCATCGTGCTCGTGCCGTTCATCTGGGTCGCGGCCGTGATCCTCTCCATCGTCGGTGGCGTCGCGGCGCTGACCGAGGGCAATTTCCGTTACCCGCTGACGATTCGCATGGTGAAGTGACCGAAACCGACCGGAGATGAACTTCTCGCCACCACAGCCTGAATTCCGCCCCGCGAAGGCCCCTGGCCTCGGCGGGGCGGACGGGTTTTCCACGACCGCCGGACTGCGACTTTCGCCTTTTGACCTGCGCAAATGTAACGACCAAGGGTTGATCCGGCGTTCGCCGTTCAACCGTTGTGCCTATTCCGGTAGCGCGCGATCGCTGTGTGCCGGCCGTCACGCGCCTCGCGTGATCGCCCCTTTTACGGTTGCTCCTGTCGTCTCACGTAGCTGGGGATGAGCTCTGAGTGCTGCGTGGAGATCATTTCCGTTGGGTGGGGCGAAGGGGGTGGTGTGTGGAACTGAACGCACGAAGACGCGCGATGGCCACGCGGAGCTGCGATGGCCACGCGGACGTGCGACCGCCACGCGGACGTGCGACCGCCACGCGAGGCAGGCGGGGGCGCATCAGCGCGTGTGAAGGTGCGCGGCTGGCGGGGTGGGCCGCCGGGCGGGGGTCAGCGGCCGAGCACCTCGTACTTGACTCGCATCACCCCTGCGCTGATGTTGCCGATGGCGGCGAAGGCGGCCTCGGACAGGTCGAGGCAGCGGCCGCCGATGTACGGGCCCCGGTCGTTGATGCGGACCGTGACGGAATCGCCGTTGTTCGGGTTGGTGACGCGTACCTTGCTGCCCAGCGGCAGGGTCTTGTGGGCGGCCGTCATGGCGGCGGGGTTGAAGCGTTCACCGCTGGCCGTCATCTGGGGTTCGCCATAGTAAGAGGCGCCGCAGGCGCCGGACGAGAGCACGCGGAACTTGGACCTCGCGGTCTTGGACGTCACGGAGGTCTCGGCGGCTTCCGAGGTCTCCGTGGTCTTGGCCGGTTCCGTGGTCTTGGCGGGCTGCGGGGACCTGGTGGTGGCCGGGGAGGTCGTGTTCGGCTGGGCGGCTGCCGGGGGCTTGGGGGCCGGGGATGACGGCTTCGGGGTGAGGCGGCGGGCGGCCTCGTTCGAGGCCGCAGCCGGGTTCGGGGCCGTCCTGGCGGTGCCGGGGGTGGAGGGAGGCGGGTTGACGACCGCCGTGCGCTTGGGGGAGCCGTCGTTGCCGATGGCGGCCCAGGCGGTGGTCGAGGCGGCGGCGAGGACGGCCGCGCCGGCTGCGACGGTGGCCCAGCGGCGCTTGCTCGCTGGGGCTTTGCGGTCCTGGGGAGACGGCGTACGGGAGTGCTGGCCCAAGGTAAACCACGGTCCTAGCTAGGGGATAGGGCAGGGAAAGGCCGGGCCCGGTGGGGGTGGGGGCGTTCGGCGGCCGATCCGCGGGCGGGACGGGGGGTCCCGCGCAATGAGGACGAACATAAGGGACAAAGAGCCGGTAAAGGTAACTTAATGGGACATCAAGTGATATATCTCACTTATGCCGCAAGTTTGCCCAGAGCGCTGAGCGTACGCTGTGGATCTTCGGGTTTCCGGGGAACGTGGGAAGAGGGGCGATCGGTGGGGTGTGTGGAGACCCGTTCGGCCGCTGTCTCGGCTTGAGGTGGGAGGCGTGACAGGGCTGGATGGGCGTCCGGGTGCCGCCTGCCACGTTCGTGGGGGTGGTCCCGGCGTGGGTCTCTCCTGGCCGGGCAGGCCTCTTGCACGGGTGGCCGTACGCCGTCGCCTCGCGTGCCGTCTCGGTGCGGTGCACCCTCTCCCGCATCCCCGCAGGTCAGGGCGGCACCGTTGACACCTTGCCTACAACATGAGCGAGCGCACCGTCTCGACCGTGTCGGCGTCCTCGACCCGCTTGTCCGGCCGGTAGCGCAGCACCCGGGCGAAGCGCAGGGCCATGCCCCCGGGGTAGCGGGGCGAGCGTTGCACCCCGTCGAAGGCGATCTCCACGACCAGCTCCGGCCGCAGCGTGACCGTCCACTCGTCGGTGGGACCCTCGGCCAGCTCGAGGAAGCGCTCGGTCTGCCAGGCCAGCAGCTCGTCCGTGAGCCCCTTGAAGGTCTTGCCGAGCATCACGAACCCGCCCTCAGGGTCGCGGGCGCCCAGGTGGAGGTTGGACAGCTTGCCCTCGCGGCGGCCGTGGCCCCACTCGGCCGCCAGGACCACCAGGTCGAGCGTGTGGCGCGGCTTGACCTTGATCCAGCCCGCCCCCCGCCGCCCGGCCGCGTAGGGAGAGGCGAGGGACTTGACGACCAGGCCCTCGTGCCCGGCCTTCACCACGTCGGTGAAGAACTTCTCCGCCTCCGCCACGTCGCCCGTCACCAGCCGCGGCGTCAGCAGGCCCTGCGGGGCCGCATGGGCAAGGGCCTCCTGGCGCCGGGAGTAGGGCAGGTCGAGCAGGTCGGCGCCGTCGACCCGCAGGGCGTCGAAGAAGAACACGCTCAGCGGCGTACGCTCGCGCAACCGCGCCACGTCGGTCTTGCTGGAGACGCGGCTCGCCGTCACCTGGAACGGGTGCGGCCGGCCGTCCGGTCGCAGGGCCAGCACCTCGCCGTCGAGGACCAGGTCGTCCGACGGCATCTCCAGGACGGCCTCGACCACCTCGGGCACCTGCGGCGTGATGTCGTCGAGGGTGCGGGTGAAGACCCGAACCTCGGGGCCGGAGCGATGGGCCTGCACGCGCACCCCGTCGAGCTTCCACTCCAGCGCGGCGGGAGTGCCCGCCTTCTCCAGCGCGGCGGCCACGTTGGGCGCACTGCCCGCCAGCATGGGCGAGACCGCCCGCCCCACCTCCAGCCGGAACGCGTGCAGCGCCGGCACCCCGCCGGTCAGCGCGGCCGCTCCGACAGCGGGGAGCCAGCCGCGCAGCGTGAGCGCCCGCCGCACGTCGGCCGACGGCGCGCCGGACGCCTTGGCCACGGCCTCGATCATCACGCCGTCGAGCGCGCCCTGCCGCAGCTCCCCGTGCAGCAGCCGCCGCATGAACTGCTGCTCCTGGCTCGTCAGGCCCGCGAACAGCTCGGCGACCAGGGCCTTGCGCGCCGCCTGCGAGCCCTGCCCGGAGACGGCCTTGATCCGGCTCAGCAGCTCGTCGACCGCGGTCAGCGTGGCGGTGGCGGCCAGCTTGGGCTGGGGGACGTCCTCCAGCGTGCGCCAGCCCACGCCCACCTGCCGCTGGGGCAGCTCGCCCGAGAGGTAGGAGATGGCGATCTCCGCCTCGTCCGGGCCCACCCGGCCCAGCAGCTCCGCCAGGTGGCCGATCTTGCCGAGCCTGGCGGACGTGCGCGTCACCGCCTCGGAAACCCGGACCACGTCGATCAGAAGCACACGCCTATGGTGCCTCACGGCGGCGACATTTTCCCCACCCGATCTCGGCGTATCCGCTGAGTGTCGGTCGGGGGGCGGCGCCGGCCCCGCATGGGCCGACGCCGTGCGGCCGCCAGGCGACGCCGTGCGGACGTCAGCCGACGTCCGCGGACGTCAGCTGACGCCGAGCAGGTCGACGACGAAGATGAGCGTCTCGTTCGGCTTGATGCGCGGCGGGGCGCCACGCTGGCCGTAGCCGAGGTGCGGCGGGATGACCAGCTTGCGCCGGCCGCCGACCTTCATGCCCGCGACGCCCTGGTCCCAGCCCCCGATGACGCGCCCGGCGCCCAGGGGGAAGTCGAACGGCTGGCCGCGGTTCCACGACGCGTCGAACTCCTCCCCGGTCGAGAACGAGACGCCCACGTAGTGGACCTTGACGTTCTGGCCGGGCTTGGCCTCCGGGCCGTCGCCCACGGTCAGATCCTCGATCTCGAGGTTCGCGGGCGGGTTGCCACCCGGGAAGTCGATCTCGGGCTTTTCGAGTGCCACGAAGTGCTCCTGTTGGCATTGTTGACGATGAGAATGGACCCGACGACTCTATGCGGTCGGGATATCGTCATCGTTCATGGCCGCCCTTTCTCCCGACGCGTTCCTGCTCACCGGCCGCGTGGCCGTCGTCACCGGAGCCGCCAGGGGGATCGGCCTGGCGATCGCCGAGGCGTTCGCCGCGTTCGGCGCGCACGTCGCCGTCTGCGACCGCGACAAGCCGGGCGCCGAGCTGGCGATGACGCTCGACGTGCGCGACCCGGTGGCGGTGGAGGTGTTCGCCCAGGCCGTACGCGAGCGCTGGGGCCGGGTCGACGTGCTGGTCAACAACGCGGGCGGCACCTTCCACGCGGGGTTCGCCGACACCTCGCCGCGCGGCGAGCAGGTCCTCATCGAGGAGAATTTCACGCAGGTCACCGGCATGATCCGGCGGTTGCTGCCGATGATGCGCCCGGGCGCGTCGATCATCAACGTGACCTCGAGCGAGGCGCACCAGGCGGCGCCGGGGTTCGCGGTGTACGCGGCGATGAAGGCGGCGGTGGAGAGCCTGACGAAGTCGCTGGCGCTGGAGCTGGCCCCGAAGGGCATCAGGGTGAACGCGATCGCGCCCGACGCCCTCCGGACCGAGGGCGAGTCGGGCGTGCGCGAGCGGATGCTGGCCCGCCCGCTGCCGTACGACCCCGTACGCATCCCGCCGCTCGGCCACCTCGGCGAGCCCTGCGACGCGGCGGGGGCGGCCGTGTTCCTGGCCGGCGACCTGGCGAGGTTCGTGACGGGGACGACGGTGCACGTGGACGGCGGGATCAACGCCGCGGGCGGGTGGCGCAGGACCTGAGCCGGGACGAGCCGGTTACCAGCTCTGGTGCAGCGGCATGCCCTCCGTGTACCCGGACGAGCTCTGGATCCCCACGACCGCCTGCGCGTGGAACTCCTCCAGGTTCGACGCCCCCGCGTACGTGCACGACGACCGCAACCCGGCCACGATCGCGTCGATCTGGTCCTCCACGCTCGGCCGCTTCGGGTCCAGGTACATCCTGGACGTCGAGATGCCTTCCTCGAACAGCGACTTCCTGGCCCGGTCGAACGCCGAGTCCTCGGCGGTCCGCAGCCGCACGGCCCGCGCGGAGGCCATGCCGAAGTTCTCCTTGTACTTGCGGCCGTTGGCGTCCGTGTGCGTGTCGCCCGGCGACTCGTACGTGCCCGCGAACCAGGACCCGATCATCACGTTCGACGCCCCGGCCGCCAGCGCCAGCGCCACGTCGCGCGGATGCCGCACGCCCCCGTCGGCCCACACGTGCCGGCCCAGGCGGCGCGCCTCGGCGGCGCACTCCAGCACGGCCGAGAACTGCGGCCGACCCACCCCGGTCATCATCCGGGTGGTGCACATGGCGCCCGGCCCCACCCCGACCTTGAGGATGTCCGCCCCGGCGGCCACCAGGTCGCGCACGCCGGCGGCGGTCACCACGTTGCCCGCCGCGACCGGCACGCCGGGGTCGAGGGCGGTGACGGCGCGCAGGGCCGAGATCATCTTGTCCTGGTGGCCGTGCGCGGTGTCCACGACCAGGCAGTCGACGCCGGCCTCGAGCAGCTCCTTGGCCTTGGCGGCCACGTCGCCGTTCACACCCACGGCGGCCGCGATGCGCAGCCGCCCCTGGGCGTCCACGGCCGGCTCGTAGAGCGTGGCGCGCAGCGCGCCCGTACGGGTGAGGATGCCGACCAGCCGCCCCTCCTCGTCCACGATGGGGGCCAGCCGGTGCCGGCCCTCGTGCAGCCGCTCGAAGGCGCCGCGCGGGTCGAGCCCGGCGGGCAGCGTGAGCAACTCGCTCGACATGACCTGCGAGAGCTGGGTGAACATGTCCACGCCCTGGCAGTCGGCCTCGGTCACCACGCCGACGGGCCGGTTCTCCCAGTCGACCACGACGACCGCGTTGTGCGACCGCTTGGGCAACAGCTGCAGGGCCTCGCCGACGGTGTCGTGCTGGGTCAGCGTGAGCGGCGTGTCGTGGACGAGATCGCGCTTCTTGACCCAGTCGACGACGTTCGCCACGACGTCCAGCGGGATGTCCTGCGGGATGACGGTGATGCCGCCCCGCCGGGCCACGGTCTCGGCCATGCGCCGGCCGGCGACCGCGGTCATGTTCGCCACGACGATCGGGATGGTGGTGCCCGTGCCGTCGTTCGTCGAGAGATCGACTGCGAGCCGGGAACCGACCGCAGAACGCGACGGGACCATGAAAACGTCGCTATAGGTCAGGTCGTAATGGGGCTCGAGGTCGTTGAGAAATTTCACGTTCATCCATCTTATGTGGTGACAGGTCAACAAGGGGTTTCCCCCTTTCTCGGGGGCTTATGATCGGCCGGGACACTTTTGGGGGAGGGGAGGGCCTGTGAACGTCATCGAACGGGCCGAGCTGGTAGTGGTCGGCTTCGCCGTACGCACCACCAACGCCGACGAAATGGATCCGGGCCGGGCCAGGCTTCCGGCGCTCTGGCAGCGCGCGGGCGCGCCGGGGGCTTTCGCGCATGTTCCCGGTCGCGTGGACGAGAACCTTTATGCGGTGCTGACCGATTACGAGAGCGATCACCACGGCGCCTACACGCAGATCGTCGGCACCGGGGTGCGCACCGTGCCCCGGCTGCCGGAGGGCATGGTCGCGGTGCGCGTGCCGGCCGGGCAGGCGCTGAAGCTGGAGGTCCGCGGTCAGATGCCGCAGGCGCTGGTGGAGGCGTGGCAGCAGCTGTGGAAGCACACCGAGTCGGGCGGCACGCCGTCGCGGGCGTTCACGACGGATCTGGAGGTGCACCACCCCGACGGGGTGGATCTCTACATAGCGGTCTGAGTCAGATGCCGAGCACGACGGCCGCCGCCTCGACGGCCGTCGGCTTGACCTCTTCCAGCGGCAGGTGCGCATATTCCACCGCGCAGTCCGACATGCCGCCCAGCGCCACCGTCGCCCGGATGTGCTGCGCCTGCGTCAGCTCGGGCCCCAGCAGCATGGCGATCAGCTCGCGCCGCCAGTCAAACATGCGCGTGCCCAGGTCCAGATAGCTCAGCGTGGACAGCTCGCGGATCATCATGACGAGCACGTCCCGATGCCGCCAGATCAGCTCGAAGTAGTCGTCCAGCAGCTGTCGCGGATCGCCGGAGCGGCGGTCGCGGACGAAGCGCTCGATGTCCTCCACCATCGGCTGCACGATGCTGCGCACCAGGTCGTCGCGTGAGGCGAAGTGGTAGTAGAGCGCTGGCTTGGTGATGCCCAGCCGTTCGGAGATCTGGCGCAGGCTGGTGTTCTGCACGCCCTGACGCACGAACAGCTCGCGCGCCACCGCCTGGATGCGTGCCTTGGTGTCACTGGGCATGGGCCAAGACTATCCCTTACCTACCGTTAAGTAAGCTGTCGTGCTAGCGTGCTTACTTAACGATAGGTAAGGAGAGGGCGATGAAGGTTCTCGTCTCGGGTGCGAGCGTGGCGGGGCCGGTGCTGGCGTACTGGCTGCGCAGGTACGGCTTCGAGGTCACCGTCGTCGAGCGGGCCCCGGCGCTCAGGAAGGCGGGCGGCCACGCGGTGGATCTGTTCAGACCGGCGATGGACATCGTCGAGCGGATGGGCGTCCTGGAGCCGGTGCTGGCCGCCAAGACCGGCACGCAGTGGCTCACCCTCCACACGGAGGACGGGGGCCGCCCGGTGGAGCTGGAGCTGCGGCGCGTGATGGCCGCCGTCTCCGACCGGCACGTCGAGATCATGCGCGACGACCTGAGCGAGATCCTCTACGAGGCGACCCGGCACGACGTGGACTACGTCTTCGGCGACTCCATCGCGTCCGTCTCCGACGACGGGGAGGTGGCGTTCGACAGCGGCCGGACGGGCGCCTACGACCTCGTGGTGGGTGCCGACGGCCTGCACTCCAACGTCCGCCGCCTGGTCTTCGGCCCTGAGTCCCGCTTCACCACCTGGATCGGCGCCTACCTGGCCGTCGCCACGGTGCCGGACTTCCTCGGGCTCGACGATCGGATGGAGGGCATGGCCGGCGTGGGCTGGATGGCGGCTCTGTACAGCGCGGTGCACATGGACGACGCGCGGGCGGGATTCCTGTTCAGGACCCCGGAGCCGCTCGACTACCACCACCGGGACGTCGCCCGGCAGAAGGAGCTGCTGCGCGAGCGCTTCGGGGGCCTGGGCTGGCAGGTGCCGAGGATCCTGGAGGAGATCGACCGCGCGCCGGCGTTCTACATGGACTCGATCACCCAGCTCCGCCTGGACACCTGGTCGCGCGGCCGGGTGACGCTGGTGGGCGACGCCGGCTACTGCCCGGGGCCGGCGGTCGGGGGGAGCACGAGCCTGGCGGTCGTGGGGGCGTACGTGCTGGCGGGCGAGCTGGCCGCGCACGGCGGCGACCACACGCGGGCCTTCCCGGCGTACGAGGCCGAACTCGGCGAGTACGTGCGCCGCAGCCGCGCCTTCGCCGTCCGCGCGGCCCGCGGCATCGTGCCCGGCAGCAGGTTCGACCTGTGGGCGCTGACCCGGGGCGCGCGACTGGTGAACCGCCTGCCCGTCGCGCTGACCAGGGCCGCGGTCAAGGCCGGCAGCAAGGGCGTGCGGCTGCACGACTCGATCAGGCTCAAGGACTACGCAGCACGACAGGGAACGACGTCACGCCCCTGACGAAGGCGTTGGGCAGGATCCGCGGCCCGTCCGTGTCGGCGTAGGAGGCCGTCCCCACCCGGTCGAGCCACTCCTCGAAGAAGATCCGCAGCTCCAGCCTGGCCAGCGCGGCGCCCAGGCAGAAGTGCGTGCCCAGGCCGAACGCGATGTGCCCGCCCGGTTTCCTGGTCACGTCGAAGACGTCCGGGTCGGTGAACACCTCGGGGTCCCGGTTCGCCGACCCGTACATGAGCAGCACCTGCTGCCCCTCGCGGATGTCCTGCCCGTGCAGGGTGGTGTCCCGGGTGGCCGCGCGGCACATGTTGAGTATCGGCGTGGTCCACCGGATGAACTCCTCCACCGCCCCCTCGACGAGCCCCCGGTCCTCGCGCAGCAGCCGCCACTGGTCCGGATGGCGGATCAGCGCGTCGATCGCGGTGGCGATGACCGTCCTGGTGGTCTCGGCGCCGCCGTCGAGCAGCAGCAGCGCGTCGTTGGCCAGGCTCTCGTCGTCGTAGCCGGGGCTGGCGCACCACACGGACAGCAGGTCGTCGCGCGGGTGGGCACGGCGCTCGGCGGCCAGCTCCAGCACCGCCTGCCCGTACTCGCCGGCGGCCACGGCGGCCTCGTGCGTCACGTAGCGCAGGCCGCCCCCGGCCACGATGGTGGTCTCCGACCAGTGCTTCAGCCTGGGCCAGTCCTCGTCGGGGAACCCGAGCAGCCAGCCGATCATCCGGGCCGGCAGCGGCGCCGCCAGCTCGGGCACCACGTCCACGGTGCCCTTCTCCAGGGCGCGGGTGAGCAGCTCGACGACGACCTCGCGGACGCGGGCGGCGTAGCGCTCGTGTACGTGGCGGGGGGTGAAACGGCGGTAGACGAGCCGGCGGCGCTCGGCGTGCTCGGGATCGTCCAGACCGATCATGGACGGCTCTGAGGGCAACTGGGGGCGGTAGCCGACGGTGCTGGTCCACAGCTGCGGGTCGCGCTCGATGGCCGAGATGTCGGCGTGGCGGGAGATGCCCCACAGGCCGTTGGCCGCGTCGTAGTAGGCGGGGGCGTGCTCGCGCAGCCAGGCGTACACGGAAGTGGGGTCACCGGCGTACAGGTCGCCGTCGAGTAAGTCGATCATGTCAGCACTCCTTGGCCGCGTAGCTTGTCCGCCTCCTCCTGCGACAGGCCCCAGCCGGACAGGTCGGCCAGGCGGGTGGCGGGAGAGAGGTCCTGGGCGGGCACGCCGAGCAGGCGGGGCGCGGGCGTCGGGTGGGTGACGCCGCCGACCTCGACGAAGGAGCCGCGGGCGGTGTTGTGCGGGTGGCCGGCGGCCTCGGACATGGACAGCACGGGCGAGACGCAGGCGTCGGAGCCCTCGAAGACCGCCTCCCACTCGGCCCGGGTCCGCTTCCCGAACTCCTCCGCCAGGCGGGCCTTCAGCGCGGGCCACTGCGCCCGGTCGTTCCTGTCGGGCAGGTCGGTCAGGCCCATGAGGGTCACCATCGCCTCCCAGAACTGCGGCTCCAGCGAGCCCACGGCCACGTACTGCCCGTCGGCGGTCTCGTACGTGTCGTACTGCGGGGCGCCGGTGTCCAGCAGGTTCGTGCCCCGCGGGCCCCAATGTCCGCTCTGGACCCCCTGGTAGAACATCGAGAACAGGATCGCCGCCCCGTCCACCATGGCCGCGTCGATCACTCGGCCCCTGCCGGTGCGCTCGCGCTCGAACAGGGCCAGCAGCACCCCGTACGCCAGCATGAGCCCGCCCCCGGCGAAGTCGCCCAGGATGTTGATCGGCGGCGTCGGCTTGTCCCCGTCGCGCCCCAGCATCGACAGCACGCCGGAGACGGCGATGTAGTCGATGTCGTGCCCGGCCGTGGGGGCGAGCGGCCCGTCCTGCCCCCACCCGGTCATCCGGCCGTAGACCAGCCGCTCGTTCACCGCGTGCAGGTCGTCGGGCCCGATGCCGAGCCGCTCCGCCACGCCCGGGCGGAACACCTCGATCACGACGTCGGCGTGGCGGACCAGCTCCTTGAACGCCGCCACGCCCTCGGACGCCTTCAGGTCCAGGCCGATCGTGTGCTTGCCGCGGTCCATGACATCCGTCCGCGGACGGTCGGAAACCGCCTTCACCCGGTCCACCCGCAGGACATCCGCCCCATGATCGGCTAGCATCATCCCCGCGAACGGCCCCGGTGCGAGCCCCGCGAGCTCCAGCACGCGCACCCCGGACAGCGGACCCCGGCGAACCTCTGGCATCGACCTCTCCTTGCTCTGGACCCTGCCTCAGTAGAACAACATTCGGTGATCTGGTGCAAGCGGCCTTGGCGACCTTCCGGCGAAGTGGTGGGAGGTATGGGAAACTTGCCCACTGTTCGGGTGGTCTGAAGACGGGTGCGTTCAGCGACCGTCTGCAGCAGGCGTTCGATGCCGCATCAGGCGCTTGCGCCGATACAGGGGTAGGACATGGTTTCGGATAGCAACCGGCTCATCGCAGGGCGCTACCAGTTAGTGCGCGAACTGGGCCGCGGGGGCATGGGCGTGGTCTGGGAAGGCCGCGACACACTGCTGAACCGGCAGGTGGCCATCAAGGAAGTGCTGCTGCCGGACGGCCTGTCGCCGGGCGACCAGGAGCGTCAGCTGTTAAGGACCGCCCGCGAGGCTCGCACCGCGGCCAAGCTGAACCACCCCTCCGTCGTCGCCGTCTACGACGTGGTCGAGGAGGGCGGCCGGCCGTGGATCGTGATGGAGCTGGTCAGCCATCCGTCGGTCGAGCAGGTCGTGCTCACCACGGGCGCGCTCCCGGTACGGGAGGCGGCCGACCTGGGCAGGCAGGTGCTGTCCGCGCTGAGGACCGCCCACGAGGCGGGCATCCTGCACCGCGACGTCAAGCCGAGCAACATCCTGCTGGCGGACGACGGCCGCGCCGTCCTCATGGACTTCGGCATCGCCACGGTCGAGGGTGACGCGTCGCTGACCAGAACCGGCATGGTCACGGGCTCGCCGAGCTTCCTGGCCCCGGAACGGGTCCGCGCCGAGAACGCGGGACCGGCCTCCGACCTGTGGTCGCTGGGCGCCACGCTGTACGCGTGCATGGTCGGCCGCTCGCCGTTCGAGCGCGGCGACCCCATGGCCACGCTCAACGCGCTGCTCACCGAGGAGCCCGACTACCGCCGGATCCCGCCGGCCATGCACCCGATCCTGAAGGGGCTGCTCCGGAAGGAGCCCCAGGACCGGGTGACCGCCGAGGAGGCCGACCGGCTGCTGGCGGCCATCGCCGCCGCCAGGCCCGCCTCCGCCGACCTCGACCCGCCCGAGCGGAAGAAGGGCGAGGGTCCCGGCCGGGCGCTGCTCGCGGCGGCCGCGGCTGTGGTGCTGGTCCTGACGGGCGGCGCGGTCGCGTACTTCAGGATCGCCTCCCCGGCCGAGGGCACCCCGCGCGCGACCGCCCAGCCGGCCGCGGCGACCGCCCCGCTCACCCCGACCGCCGCGCCGACCACGCAGGACGCGACGCCCTCCGCGACCCCGACGCCCAGCGTGAGCAGGGTCGTGCCCGTCGTGCGGGCGTGGAGGTCGCGGGACGGCTGGTCGATCATGCGGCCGACCGGCTGGCGGGGAGCGCGCGCCGAGGCGTACACGGAGTGGACCCGCAGGGACGGCAACGCCCACCTCGGGGTCGAGGCCGTCTACTCCAACCTCGACCCGAGCCAGCTCATCCGCAACTCCCAGGAGACCCTCGCGGAGACCGCCCAGAACGTGGTCAACCGCGCCCGGCGGACGGTGACGCACCAGGGCGCGCAGGCGGTGGAGTGGGAGTTCTCCTGGACGGCGGGCGCGGCCGGCGACGCGCCGTGGCAGCGGCCGGGCACCCGCTACCACGAGGTACGCCGGGCCGTCGCCATCGGCGACACCGCCTACCTGCTGTCCTGGACCGTCACCGAGAACCAGTGGCGGCGCAACCGGGCTCTTATGCGACAGGTGATCAACAGCTTTACTGTGGGGGCATGAGCCCCTGGAACCTGCTCGCACTGCCACCGCTGCCCGAAGAGGTCATGCGCCGCCTGCTGGCGCCGCTCGGCGATCGGGTGGCGGTGCGCGTGCCCGCCTCCCGTGACCGGGACGCGCTCCTCGCGGCACTGCCGGAGGCCGAGATCGTGCTCGGCGACTGGACGGGCACGCTGGTCATGGACGCCGGGGCGGTCCGGGCGGCGCCCCGGCTGGCGTTCGTGCAGCAGCCGTCGGTGGGCGTGGACGGCCACGACCTGGGCGCCCTGGCCGCGGCCGGGGTGCCGCTGGCCAACACGCCCGGGGTCAGCGCGGTGGCGGTCTCCGAGTGGTGCCTGGCCGCCACGATGTCGCTGTCGCGCAAGCTGGCCGCCGCCGACGCCGCCGTACGCGCGGGAGAGTGGCCCCAGCAGGGGCTGCAGCCCCACGAGCTGCGCGGCCGGCGCGTGGGCATCGTCGGATACGGCCCGATCGGCGCCACCTGCGCGGAGATGTTCCGCGCGCTCGGCTGCCAGGTGTCCTACTGGACGCGCACCCCGCGCCCGGACCCCGGATTCGAGGACCTGGAGACGCTCGTGTCCGCGAGCGACGTCGTGGTCGTCGTGATCGCGCTGTCGGACGAGACCCGCGGCCTCGTCGACCCCGGTCGCATGAAGCCGGGCGCCCTGCTGGTCAACGCGGCCAGGGGCGGCGTGGTCGACCAGCCGGCGCTCGTGGCCGCATTGCGCGAGGGCCGGCTGGGCGGGGCCGCGCTGGACGTCTTCGACGTGGAGCCGCTGCCCGCCGGCGACCCGCTGCGCGAGCTGCCGAACGTCCTGCTGTCACCGCACGTCGCCGGCGTCACGCCCGAGGCCACCGGCCGCCTGCTCACCGCCACCCTGGACAATCTGACCGCCGCCGTCGAGGGACGGGAGGTCGACGGTGTACTTAACGGAATATCGCCGGTGATCAACCGAAAGTTTACGGAATCGCCTACCACGTAGGGGATCCACCTGGCACGATGAACAGTTTTCGTGTCTTTAACGACCCCGGTCTGTTCCGGATCGCTCATGGGAGATACCGTCTTACGGACGATCTCTACCAGCTCAAGGGGGTGCTTTCGTGACGACGACGATGTCGACACACCAACGGGCAGTAGAGCAGATCCGGCAGTCGTACGCCGCGATCCCCGGCGACGCCGCGCCCCGGCTGGCCAAGTCCACGTCCAACCTCTTCAGGTTCCGCGACGGCGGGCGGACGGCCAAGCTCTCGGCCCGGGATCTCGACGAGGTCATCAGCGTCGATCCCGAGACGATGACGGCCGAGGTCCAGGGCATGACCACGTACGAGCACCTGGTGGACGCCACGCTGCCGCACGGGCTCATGCCTTATGTGGTGCCGCAGCTCAAGACGATCACGCTGGGCGGCGCCGTCACCGGGCTCGGGATCGAGTCCACCAGCTTCAGGGACGGGCTGCCGCACGAGTCGGTCGAGGAGCTCGAGATCCTCACCGGTGACGGGCGCGTCGTCGTGGCCCGCGACGACAACGAGCACCGCGACCTGTTCCGCGCGTTCCCCAACTCCTATGGGACGCTCGGCTACGCCCTGCGCATCCGGATCAAGCTCCGCAAGGTCCAGCCGTACGTGCATCTCACCCACGTCAAGTTCACCGACGCGGGCAAGTGCATGCTGGCCATGCAGGAGATCTGCGACAGCATGGTGTACGACGGCGAGAGCGTCGACTTCGTGGACGGCGTCTTCTTCGCCCCCGGTGAGATGTACCTCACGCTCGGCCGCTTCGCCGAGCGCGCTCCCTACATCTCCGACTACACCGGGATGCGGATCTACTACCAGTCGATCAGGCAGCGCAGCCGCGACTGGCTGACGATCCGCGACTACCTGTGGCGCTGGGACACCGACTGGTTCTGGTGCTCGCGCGCCTTCGGCGTGCAGCAGCCGGTGGTCCGCTCGCTCATGCCGCGCCGCTGGATGCGCTCCGACGTCTACCGGCGCCTGGTGGCGCTCGACCGGAAATACGGCCTGACCGCCCGCGTCGACAGGTGGCGCGACCAGCCGGTGCAGGAGTCGGTCATCCAGGACGTCGAGACCCCGGTCGAGCGCGGGGCCGAGTTCCTGGAGTTCTTCCACGACAAGGTGGGCATGACCCCGGTGTGGATGTGCCCGCTGCGGGCCTCGACCCGCTGGCCGCTCTACCCGCTCGAGCCGGGCAAGCTCTACGTCAATTTCGGTTTCTGGGGAATGGTGCCGCTGCCACGGGGGCGGTTCGACGGTTACTACAACCGGCTCATCGAGTCTTCGGTGCACGATCTCGATGGCCACAAGTCGCTCTACTCGACCTCGTTCTATGCCCGTGAGCAGTTCTGGCAGCTGTACAACGGCGACGCCTATTGGCCGGTCAAGCGGGAATACGACCCGAACGGTCGCCTGCTGGACCTGTACGAAAAGTGTGTACGGGGAAGGTGAGTTGATGGCTCTCGCAACCATCTTTGAGAAAATCGTCGGCACGGAAGCGAACCTCGCGTTCATGGCCTACGACGGCAGCAAGGCCGGGCCGGACGGCGCCGACCTGGCCCTCGAGGTCAAATCACCGATCGCGGTGGCCTACCTGGCCCAGGCACCGGGCGAGCTGGGCCTGGCCAGGGCGTACATCTCCGGTCACATTGACGTTCACGGCGACCTGTACGCGCTGCTGGACCGGATGTGGAACATCACCACCAACGACCTGACGACCTCCGAGAAGGTCGCCGCCGTCCGGTCGCTGGGCGTCAAGCCGCTCCTCATGCGGGTGCCGCCGCCACCGCAGGAGATCCGCCAGAGCACCCTGGCGAGACTGGGCTCCCGGCACGCCAAGCAGCGCGACGCCGAGGCCATCCACCACCACTACGACGTCTCCAACCGCTTCTACGAGTGGGTCCTGGGCCCGTCCATGGCCTACACGTGCGCGTGCTTCCCGACGGAGGACTCGACGCTGGAGGAGGCCCAGTACGCCAAGTTCGACCTGGTGGCCCGCAAGCTCGGCCTGGAGCCGGGGATGCGCCTGCTGGACGTCGGCTGCGGCTGGGGCGGCATGGTCATGCACGCCGCCAAGCACTACGGCGTCAAGGCGCTCGGCGTCACGCTGAGCCGCCGGCAGGCGGAGTGGGCGCAGAAGGCCATCGCCGACGCGGGCCTGCAGGACCTGGCGGAGGTCCGCTTCATGGACTACCGCGACGTCAAGGAGTCGGGCTTCGACGCGGTCAGCTCCATCGGCCTGACGGAGCACATCGGCAAGGCGAACGTGCCGTCGTACTTCCAGTTCCTGTACGGCAAGCTCAGGCCCGGCGGCCGCATCCTGAACCACTGCATCACCCGGCCGACCGGCAAGGAGAAGACGTTCAACAAGGGCGGCTTCATCAACCGCTACGTCTTCCCCGACGGGGAGCTGGAGTCGGTGGGCTGGCTGATCCGGCAGATGGAGGACATCGGCTTCGAGATCCGCCACGAGGAGAACCTGCGGGAGCACTACGCCAAGACCCTGCGGCACTGGTGCGACAACCTGGACGCCAACTGGGACGACGCGGTCCAGGAGGTCGGCATGGGCACGGCCCGGGTGTGGGCCCTGTACATGGCGGGGTGCATCGTGGGCTTCGAGCGCAACAAGGTCCAGCTCCATCAGGTGCTGGGCGTCAAGCTCGACCAGCAAGGCCGCTCCGGCGTCCCGCTCCGGCCCGCCATCGACTGGCCCTGAGGCGACGCCGATCCGCACCAAGGGTCGGTGTCCGAAGCGAAACGGAGCTTGCGGTTGACGCAAGCTCCGTCGCTACCCCGCGGACGTGGACAGGGAATCAGCCTGTTCGCCGTGTCCGGCCGCCATGCGATGGTGCCTGTCCTTGGCGTGCCGCCCCCTGCTGGGATGGTGCTCGTCCGTGCTGGAGTCCTCTGGTGACTCCAGCGGCTGCTCCTTGGGATTGTGGGGCTTCGCGTGCCTGCCCACGTGATCTCCTTAGACTCTCCCAACTGCTTAAAGTGACCGTATGGCTACAGTCGGCATCGGGGCAAGCGGGAACCCGGTAAAGGTGAAGCAGTTTTCAGGGAAGGAGCCGGCCCGGCGGCCCCTGACCAGGTCGCCGGGCCAGGCAAGAGGGAGCGGATCAGGTGCAGGTGGCGCCGTTCAGGGTGAAGGAGGATGGCTGGGCGGTGTTGCCGCCGTGCGTGGCCTGGAAGCCGAACGACGCGGACGCCCCCGGAGCGATGGCCGCGTTGTAGGAGGCGTTCCTGGCCGTCACCTGGCCGCTGGTCGGCGAGATCGAGGCGTTCCAGGTCGAGGTGATCGTCTGGCCGGTCGGCAGGGTGAAGGCTAGGTTCCAGGCGGAGACCTGGGTCGTGCTCGTGTTGGCGATGGTGACGGCGGCGGTGAAGCCGGTGTTCCAGGTGTTCGTCGTGTACGTGACGCGGCACGCCCCGGTCGGCGGGGTGGGTGAGGTGGTCGGCGTGGTGGTGGGGTCGCCGCCGCCGTCCGACAGGCCGAAGAAGTCGATCACCGCGGCCGCCATCCCGCTCTGCGGCAGGTTGTGGCCCACGCCCTGGAGGCTGATCGCCTCGACCGGGGCCATGGTGCCCGTGCCGCCGTACCGGGTTCGGGCCCAGCCGGATCGGGGCTGGTCGGCGAGGCTGGGGGTCTGGCTCAGGCCGTGGACGTCGGTCCACTGCTTGATCTGCTCCTGGAAGTTCGGGTAGCGCAGCGTGGTGTCCTCGGTGCCGTGCCACGTCTGCATGCGCGGCCGCGCGCCGGTGTATCCGGGGTAGGCCGCGCGTACGAGGTCGCCCCACTGCTGCGGCGTCTTGGTGACCTGGCCGTTGGCGCAGGCGCTGTTCCAGCTGGAGCCGTCGGTGGTGGCGAAGCAGCCGAACGGCACGCCCATGAAGGCCGCTCCCGCCTTGAACACGTCAGGGTAGGCGCCCAGCAGGACGTTGGTCATCATGCCGCCGGAGGAGGCGCCCGTCACGAACGTACGGGCGGGGTCGGCGTTGTGGCGCTGCTGGACGTACCTGGCCATGGAGACGATCCCGACGGGGTCGCTGCCGCCGTCATGGCGCAGCGCCTGCGGAGAGGAGACGTCGAAGCACGAGCCGCTCCTGGTCGCCGACGGGTAGATGACCACGAACTTGTACCGGTCGGCGAGCGAGGCGAACTCCGTGCCGGAGTGGAAGGCCGGGCCGGATCCCGTGCAGTAATGTACGGCCACCAGCAGCGCGGGCCGGGCGGGGACACCGTCGGGGACGTACAGGTGCATGCGTAGGTTGGTGGGGTTCGTACCGAAGCCGGTCACTTCCGTGAGCTGGGCGGACGAGGCCGGCGGCGCGGCCATCAGCCCGGCGGCCACCAGTGCCGCGGCGGCGATCACGGCGCTTGCTATTCGAGCTCTCAGCTTCATCGAGTTCCTCTCGCTCGTCCGCCGAAATATTGCGAGTGTCCACAGAAAATTTCGGCAACGCAACGGGCCAGGTACGATCCCGCGAGACGGAAGGCGGTGAGCTGCCAAGAGGCGCAGCTCAAGCGGTCAGGACGATGAAAGTTTCGCCAGCTCGCGCAGCGTGCCGGTGAGGCCCTGCCACGCCTGCTCGGCGTCCGGCGTGGCACCGTGCGGCCCCCGGAACCACGCCACGAACTCCGCCACGTCGTCGAGGGCCCACCGCAGCCGGTAGAGCGCGAGGGCGCCGGGGTCCGGCTCGCGGCCGGTCGCCTCCGCGTACCGGGCGAGGTCGTCGTCGGTCCCGGCCACCAGCCACAGGTCCCGCTCCGGCACGGCCATCCCGACCGTGTCCCAGTCCAGCAGCAGCCGCCGCCCGCCGGGGGCGCGCAGCAGGTTGCCGGGGTGCGGCTCGCCGTGCGTGACCACCGGCTCCCCGGGCCTGCCCGCCAGCCGGTCGAACTCCTCCAGCCCGCGCCGCAGCACCCCGGTGTGATCGGCGATCAGCTCCTGCGCGGGCCCGGCGTACGGGCCGCCGAGCCAGGGCAGGGACGTGTTCCGCAGCGCCTGCTCCAGCCCGGCCCGGCCGGTCAGCTCCACCGGGCGGTCGGGGGTCGGCAGCGGGGGCGGGGTCGCGTGCAGCTCGGCCAGCAGGTCGATGACGAGGGCCCGCTCGCCGGCGGGCTGCTCGTCGCCGAAGTGGCCGGGGGTGCCGTCCTCGTACGGGAACACGCTCATGGCGTACCGGTGGCGGTCGAGGCGGCGCAGCGTCGTGCCGTCGGCGCCGCGCAGCGGCGCGACGACGAACCCGAGGCCCGCCTCCTCGCGCAGCGCCGCCGCCGTCTCCATGGCCAGCCGGAGGCCGTCGAAGGTGCGCCGCCGCACGTCCGCGACCGTGACGAACCAGCGCCGCCCGCCCGTGTCGCCCGCCACCCAGTGGAAGTCGCCGAACCCGACCGGCGCGTAGTCCAGCGTGGCGGCCTCGATCCCCCACTCGCCCAGTGCGGGCCGCAGCAGCCCCTCGTCGAAGTCGTCCGGTCGATCGCGCATACCGAGCAAGCTATCGGCCCGGCCTGGGCCACTTCACCTGGATAAGCAGGTCCATGGCGGCGACGGCGTCGGTCACCACGTGGTCCGCCCGGGGCGGCTCCGGCACGCGCCCGCGGTCGATCCAGATCGTGCGCAGGCCCGCGCCGCGCCCGCCCGCGATGTCCATCTCCGGGTCGTCCCCGACCATCCACCCGCCGTCGCGCAACGAGGCCCCGCAGCGCGCGGCGCCGATTTCGAACAGCCGGACGTCCGGCTTCCGTACGCCCTCCGCGTCCGAGATCGCCCATCCGTCCACCCGCGTGGCCAGCCCGCTGTGCCGGATCTTGCCCGTCTGGTTGTCGGCCATCCCGTTCGTCACGATCCCCACCGACCAGCCGGCCGCCCGCAGGCGGTTTAACCCCTCCAGCACCTCGGGCCGGCACCGCACCAGGTACGGCAGCCGCGCCCGGTACGCCCGCCACAGGTCCTCCGCCGGCTCGGCGAGCCCGAACCGCTCGCGTACGAGGGCGAAGAACGTGCCCATCGGCACCGACCCGTCCGCGTCCGCCGCCACCAGCCAGGCCACCGCCTCGCCGCCCAGCCCCCGCTCGGCGGCGAACCCGGCGGCCCACCGCTCGAATGCCGCCAGCCGGTCGATCAGCGTGTTGTCCAGGTCGAAGAGCGCGAGCATCGGGCATCCCATGGGCCGGCGAGAAAGCAGGCGCGGGCCGGGCCCGCGCCTTCGAGGATCGGGAGACCGGCCGGCTACCGGAGCTCGCGCTTGAGGATCTTGCCCGTGGCCGTCATCGGCAGGGAGTCGCGGAACTCGATGATCCGGGGGTACTTGTAGGCCGCCATGTTCTCCTTGGCCCAGGCGATCAGCTCGTCCTCGGTGATCGTGGCCCCGGGGGTGCGGATGACGTACGCCTTGATCTCCTCGCCGTGCGACTCGTGCCGAACCCCGACCACGGCGGCCAGCGACACGGCCTCGTGCGTCATGAGGACCTCTTCGAGCTCGCGCGGGTAGACGTTGAACCCGCCCCGGATGATCATGTCCTTGGCCCGGTCGATGATGGAGTAGTAGCCGTCGGCGTCGCGCGTGGCGATGTCGCCGGTACGGAACCAGCCGTCCTTCATGACCTCGGCCGTCGCCTCCGCCCGGCCGTAGTAGCCCTTCATGATGTTGTGGCCGCGGATGGCGATCTCGCCGGGGCCCTCGCCCTCGACGGTCTTCCAGTCGCCGTCGATCAGCTTCATCTCCACGCCCCAGATGGGGGTGCCGATCGTGCCGGGCTTGGTGGGCCGGCCGAGCTGGTTGAAGCTGGCCACCGGCGACGTCTCCGACAGGCCGTAGCCCTCCAGGATGCCGATGCCGAACGTCTGCTCGAAGTCCTTGAGCACCTCGACCGGCGACGACGCGCCACCCGCCACGGCCACCCGCACCGAGCGCGGCACCTCCGCCCCCTCGGCGTGGATCTTCGTGAGCATGCCCCAGTACATCGTGGGCACCCCGGCGAAGAACGTCACGTTCTCCTTCACCATGATCGACAGCGCCTCGCCGGGGTCGAAGCGCGGCATCAGCACCACGGTGGCGCCGCGCAGGAAGCCCGTGTTCATGACGACCGTCTGGCCGAAGGAGTGGAACAGCGGCAGCACCGCCAGGTAGGTGTCGGCCGCGCCCTCCTCCCGCGGGAACATCTTGTCGCTGACCATGGAGTTCATCAGCATGTTCTGGTGGCTGAGCTCGGCTCCCTTGGGCTGGCCCGTGGTGCCCGAGGTGTAGAGGATCACCGCGGTGTCGTCGGGTGACGTCTGCACGGTCTCGAACTCCGCCGCCATCCCGCCGAGCGCGGCCCAGATGGACTCGCCGTACTCCGACTCGGTCGCCAACGGGGTCGCGGGCAGCACGAAGAAGTGCTCGCAGCCCTGCGCCGCCTCGAAACCGGCCTTGCCACGCTCACCCAGCGGCAGCTCGGGCGTGCCCTCGAAGCAGAACAGCGCCTTGGCGTCGCTGTCGTCGAGGTGATAGGCGATCTCGCGCGACTGCAGCAGCACGTTGAGCGGCACCACCGTCGCGCCGGCCTTGAGGATGCCGTAGTAGACGAACGGGAAATACGGCAGGTTGGGGCAGGCCAGCGCGACCTTGTCACCCTTGCCGATGCCCCGCGTCACCAGCAGGTTCGCCACCTGGTTGGCGACCGTGTCGATCATGGAGTACGGCAGCCGCATGTCGCCGAAGACGATCGCGGTGCGGTCGGGGGTGTTCCTGGCGCTGTCTTCCAAGACGACCGACAAGTTGAGCATGACGCCTTCCTCCCTCTGAACGGCTTCGGCGCCATCCTCGCAGGCCGTGCATACCGGTTGGTAGGGGCAATTTCATTGCCACCTGCAGTGGCCCGCTGGACGCGGACCACTGTAGGGGCAATTTCAATGCCACCTGCAGCAGTCCGCTGAACGCGGACCACGCGAGGCAACGCGGGTCACAACTGGATATGGACGCGCCCGCCTACGTCGAGTAAGCAAGTAGGAAGTTACTTACCCCTTGGAGGGGGTCATGGAGTACGACTACGTGATCGTCGGGGCGGGCTCTGCAGGATGCGTGCTGGCCAACCGACTATCCACGGATCCGGGTGTGTCGGTGGCGCTGGTCGAGGCGGGCGGGACGGACGACAAGCTGGAGATCCGCATGCCCGCGGGCTTCGCCAAACTGTTCAAGACCGACTACGACTGGAACTACACCACGGCCAAACAGGGCGAGATGTCCGGCCGTGAGCTCTACTGGCCGCGGGGTCGCGTGCTCGGCGGCTCCTCCTCGCTCAACGCCCAGATGTGGGTGCGCGGCTGCCAGCAGGACTACGACCAGTGGGGCGTCCAGGGTTGGGCCTACGACGACGTCCTGCCGTACTTCACCAGGGCCGAGCGCCGCGTCGGCACCAACCAGGGCGGCGTCTACGGCACCACCGGCCCCCTGTACATCTCGGAGCTGCGCAGCCCCAACGTGACCACCGCCGCGTTCCTGCGGGCGTGCGAGGAGCTCGGCCTCAGCCGCCTCGGCGAGCTGAACGGCCGCTCCAACGAGGGCTACTGCCCCACCCCCGTCACCCAGAACCGGGGCAGGCGCTGGAGCTCCGCCGACGCCTACCTGCGCCCCGCCACCTCGCGGCCCAACCTCCACGTGATCACGGGTGCCACGGTGGACCGGGTGACGTTCGACGGCAAGCGGGCGACGGGCATCGAGCACAGCGGCGGCGCCCAGATCAAGGCCAGGCTCGAGGTCGTCCTGGCCGCGGGCGCGATCGGCTCCCCCTACCTGCTCCTGCGCTCCGGCGTGGGCGCCCCCGACGAGCTGCGCGACGCCGGGGTCCCGATCGTGCACGAGCTGCCCGAGGTCGGCAGGAACCTCCAGGACCACCTGTCGAGCGGCGTGTTCATCGAGTGCAAGCAGCCGGTGACGCTCACCAAGGCCGAGTCGATGAGCAACCTGCTGCGCTACATCGTCCTGCGCTCCGGCATGCTCACCACGAACGTGGGGGAGGCGGTCGCGTTCATCAAGACCTCGGACGGGGAGCCGGCGCCGGACATCGAGCTGATCTTCGCGCCGGGGCCGTTCATCGACCACGGCCTCACCCCGCCGACCGGCCACGGGCTCACCGTCGGGGTCGTGCTGCTGCAGCCGGAGAGCCGCGGCCGGGTCGGGCTGAGCGGCAGGGACGTGGTGATCGACCCCGGCTACCTCACCGCCGAGGCCGACGTCAGGCGCCTGGTCGCGGGGCTGCGGATGGCCAAGCAGGTGTTCGCCACCGCCGCGATGAGGCCGTACGCGGGCGGGCCGATGGCGCCCTACTGGGCGCCGGAGACCGACGAGGAGCTCGCCCAGTGGGTACGCGAGCGCGGCGAGACCCTCTACCACCCCGTCGGGACCTGCCGCATGGGCGCCGACGAGGACTCCGTCGTGGACCCGGCCCTGCGCGTGCGCGGCGTCCAGGGGCTCAGGGTCGTGGACGCGTCCATCATGCCGACCCTGAACCGCGGCCACACCCACGCGCCGGCCATCATGATCGGCGAGAAGGGGGCCGACCTGATCAGGGGGAGCAAGCCTTGACGTAAGTGGTCACTTGCGTAATCTCGTCGGTATGACGATGCCCGCGGACCTCGACCTGTCGCAGATCCCGTTCTGGGGGCTGCCGCAGGCCGAGCGCATGGAGGCCTTCCGCAAGCTGCGCGAGCTCGACCGCCCGGCCTTCGTGCCGGAGCAGACGGTGCCGTTCATCGGCGGCGGGCCGGGCTACCACGCCCTGGTCCGCCACGCCGACGTGACCGAGGCCAGCAGGAACGCGGCCGTGTTCAGCAGCGAGCCGTGCTCCAACAGCATCCCCGACATGCCGCGCTGGCTGAGCGTCTACTTCGGCTCGATGATCAACATGGACGACCCGAGACACGCGAGGCTGAGGCGGATCGTCTCGCGGGCGTTCACGCCGCGCATCCTGTCGAAGATGGAGGAGGACCTGGCGCGGGCGGCCAGGGAGATCGTGGACCGGGCGATCGAGGAGGGTCCGGGCGACTTCGTCACGCAGGTGGCGGCCAGGCTCCCCGTACGGGTCATCTGCGACATGATGGGCATCCCCCCGAAATTTCATGACATGGTGTTGCGGCGGACCAACGTCATCCTCGGCAACGCCGACTCCGAATACACCGGCATCGCCCCCGAGTTCGGCCGCATCAACGTCGCCCGCGGCCTGGTCAGGCTGCTGCACGCCGGCTTCTCGCTCAACCGCCTGGCCGCCCGCCTGGGCGACGAGCGGCGCAGGCGGCCCACGGGCGACCTGGTCAGCCTCCTGGTCAACGGCGAGGAGCGGCTCAGCTCGCAGGAGCTGGGCTCGTTCTTCATCCTGCTGGTCGTGGCGGGCAGCGAGACCACCCGCAACGCGATCGCGTACGGGCTCAAGCTCTTCACCGACCACCCCGGCCAGCGCGAGCTGCTGCTGGCGGACTTCGACGGCCGCATCGTCGGCGCCTGCGACGAGATCGTCCGCTACGCCACGCCGGTCATCCAGTTCCGCCGAACGCTGACCCGGGACCACGAGATGAACGGCACCGCGTACAAGAAGGGTGACAAGGTGCTGCTCTTCTACAACTCGGCCAACCGCGACGAGTCGGTGTTCGCGGACCCGGACACGTTCGACATCACCCGCGACCCCAACCCGCACGTCGGGTTCGGCGGCCCCGGCCCGCACTACTGCCTGGGCGCCCATCTCGCGCGCAGGGAGATGACCGTGATGTTCCGGGAGCTGTTCACCCGCCTGCCGGACATCAGGGCCGTGGGGGAGCCCGACTTCCTGCTGTCCAACTTCATCAACGGCGTCAAGCACCTCCGCTACACGTTCTGACCAGCGGGTCCCACGTGTTGTGCCACCCTCCGAGCGAGTCGAATGCTAGGTTTCGCAGTCATGGAGATCAGGACTATCCACGCCAATGGGGTGGAGTTCGCGTATCTGTCATTGGGTGAGGGGCCGCTGGCGCTGTGCCTGCACGGCTTCCCTGACACCGCGCACACCTGGCGGCACCTGATGCCCGCGCTGGCCGAGCGCGGCTACCGCGCGGTCGCGCCGTTCCTGCGCGGCTACGCGCCCACGGAGGTCCCGGCCGACGGCGCCTACGAGGACGCGGCGCTGGTCGCCGACCTGCGGGGCCTGCACGAGGAGCTCGGCGGCGGTGACGACGCCGTCGTCATCGGCCACGACTGGGGCAGCTTCCCGGTCTACGCCACGGCCGGCCGCTTCCGGCGCGCCGTCACGCTCGCGGTGCCGCCGCCGGGCTCGCTGGCGGGCGTGTTCTTCGACTACGAGCAGCTCAAGCGCTCGTTCTACATCTTCCTCTTCCAGACCGGCCTGGCGGAGGCGGCCGCCGCCACCCCCGGCTTCATCGACAACCTCTGGCGCGACTGGTCGCCCGGCTACGACGCCAGTGAGGACCTGGAGTTCGTCCGGCGCAGCCTCGGCGACCCGGCGAACCTGAGCGCGGCCATCGGCTACTACCGGGCCATGCTCGGCACCACGCCGCCCTCGGGCCGCTACCCGGCCGTCGAGCCCGGGGTCGCGGGTCCCGTCCTCTACCTGCACGGCGCCCAGGACGGGTGCCTGAGCGCCGAGCTGGTGAAGAACGCGCTCGACCACCTGCCGGAGGGCTCGCGGGCCGAGCAGGTGGCGGGCGCCGGGCACTTCCTCCACCTGGAACGGCCCGCCGAGGTCAACCGGCTCATCCTGGACTGGCTCGGCCCGGCCTCATGAGACGCTGAGGACCGCGATCACCGGGTGCTGCCCCGACAGGCTCACCCGGATCGTCTCCTCCACCGCGAACCCGCGCGGGATCTCGTCGTGGACCAGCGCCACGGCCAGCCCGCCGGGAGCCAGCACCCGCCGGACCTCCCTCCACAGCGGGCCGAGGCCGCCGGCGAGCCGCCCGGCCGGCGGCACCTGGCGGCCCCAGGGCGGGTTCACCAGCACGCGGTCCGCGCTCCCGGAGGCCACCGGGATCCGCCCCCCGTCGGCCACCGCCCAGGCGAACGACGCCCGGTGGTCCCCCGAGTTGGCGGTGGCGGCGGCGACGGCGGCCGGGTCGTGGTCGAAGCCCAGCATCCGCACGCCGGGCCCGGCCACCGCGCAGGCCTCGATGAGCGTGGTGCCCGCCCCGCAGCACGGGTCGAGCACCGTCCCGGCCCCGGCCGGCCGGGCGAGCTGCGCCATGGCGGCGGCCACCGGCGGGTGCAGCGTGCCCCGGACCGAGGCCGTCTTGTACGCCCTGCGGTGCAGCGGCCGCCGTCCCGGCCGGACCGCGATGACCGCCTGGTCGCCCTCGATCGTGACCCGCCACGACATCGCGTCCAGTGGCGGCCGCCCGCCGTCCCGCCTTGAGTGGTACGGCAGCCGCAGCGGCCGCGCCAGCTCCGTCCCCACCGCGTCCTCGATCTCGAACCTGGTGTAGTTGCGCCGTCCCACGAACGACGCCGACACCTCCAGCCCGTCGCCCGCCCGCGCCAGCAGCCCGGTGTCCAGCTCGCGCGCCGCCCTGGCCAGCCGGCCCAGCGCCGAGCGGTCGTGGCCGATCCCGTCGACCACGGCGGCGGCCAGCAGCACGTCGTCCGCCGTGCGCAGGCTCAGCAGGTCGGCCCCCGGCGGGGCCTCGAACCACACCTCGCGATGGCGCACACCGCGCACCACGCCGATGCGGGAACGTCGAATCTCCATGGCCACCAGGGGCTCGATGCCACGCACGGCCCTGGCCACGGCAAAGGTAGCCAACTGTCCTTCTCCCACGTCGCGACCCGGGACGGTGGTCGCTCAGCCGTCCCGCATCGCCGGCGGTGGGTCGTCCGCGACCCGCCGGCGGATCGCTAGCGGAGGTAGAAGAAGGTCATGGAGGACACCTTAGGGACACGGGGTACCGGGAGCCACAGGTTTTTCCGCCTTCGTACGTACGGTGTACGTCGCACCCATTGACGTAAGTGGCTGCTTTTCCAATGATTGGGTCATGAGCGTCCTGGACTTCGACCTGTCGGACCGCGACTTCTGGGCCAAGCCCATGAGCGAGCGCGAGGAGGCGTTCGAGCGGTTGCGCGCGCGTGACACCCCGGCCTTCTTCGAAGAGATGGAGATGTCGTACGCGCCGCAAGGCCCGGGCTACTACGCGCTGGTCAAGCACGCCGACATCCTCGAGGCCAGCCGCAACCCGGAGATCTTCTGCTCGGGCGACGGCGGCGCGACCAACATCCCCGACATGCCGGCGGAGTTCGCCGAGTACTTCGGCTCCATGATCAACATGGACGACCCGCGGCACGCCCGGCTGCGCCGGATCGTCTCCCGCGCCTTCACGCCCAAGATGATCAAGCAGTTCGAGACCGACGTGGAGTCGGCGGCCGTCGGCATCGTCGACGACCTCGTGGCCAAGGGTCCCGGCTGCGACTTCGTGACCGAGGTCGCCGCCCGGCTGCCGCTGAAGATCATCTGCGACATGATGGGCATCCCCGAGCGCGACTACCAGTTCGTCTTCGACCGCTCCAACATCATCCTCGGCGGCTTCGACCCCGAATACACCGGCGGCGACCTCGAACAGCTCGCCGAGCGGCTGCTCAACGCCGGCATGGAGCTGCAGCAGCTCGTGCAGGACCTGGCCGCCCACCGCGCCGACAACCCCACCGGCGACCTGACCTCGTCCCTGGTCAACGCCAACATCGACGGCGAGCGGCTGACGATGCAGGAGCTGGGCTCGTTCTTCATCCTGCTGGTCGTGGCCGGCAACGAGACGACGCGCAACGCCATCTCGTACGGCCTGCGCCTGCTCACCAAGAACCCCGACCAGCGCGCGCTCTGGCTGGAGGACATCGACGGGCGCGCGCCCGGGGCCGTGGAGGAGATCGTCCGGCTGGCCTCCCCGGTGAACTTCATGCGCCGCAAGGTCACCAGGGACTTCGAGATGAACGGGCACCTCTACCGCGAGGGCCAGAAGGCGGTGCTGTTCTACTGGGCGGCGAACAGGGACGAGGCCGTGTTCGCCGATCCGCTGCGCTTCGACATCACCCGCCACCCCAACCCGCACGTCGGCTACGGCGGCCCCGGCCCCCACTTCTGCCTGGGCGCCCACCTGGCCAGGCGCGAGATCACCGTGATGTTCCGCGAGCTGCTGCGCCGCGTGCCGGCCATCGAGGGCGGCCGGCCGGACCGCCTGCACTCCAGCTTCATCAACGGGATCAAGCACATGGAGTGCAGTTTCTAGCGGCGGCCGTCACGACTGGCCGGCCAGCCTCATCTGGTTCATCACCGTGCGGATGTCGGGCAGGAGCTGCTTGCTGTCCGACGGGATCGACATGTAGACGATGGCCGGCACGTTCGCGCCGGTGTTGACGGCCATCGTCACGATCGTGGCCTTCTCGGTCTCCGAGGTCAGCGAGTACGCGATCAGCCGTCCCGTCTGGCCGTTCACCTTGATCGGCTGCTGGGCGATCTTGCGGACCTTGTTGTCCGGCGGGAAGAAGCGCTTGCGGGCGCTCAGCACGACCTGCTTGATCACCGGCTCCAGGTTGTCCTGCTCGTAGTACGAGGCCAGCCTCGGCGACAGCGGGCCGACCAGCAGCTCGGCGTACTTCTCCGGCGCCACCTGGACGTACTGGCGGCTGTCGAAGCCGTACGTGCCCTTGACCGTGGCACGCTGGTCGAGCTGCCACGTGCCGCCCAGGCGCGGGATCGAGACCCCGGCGGCGGCGACGGGAACGCGGCCGATCACGGGGGCGGCCCTGCCGGAGTATTTCGGCAGCGGGCCGATCGAGGTCGAGGTCTTGGTGGTCTTCGGCTCCTGCGACGCCGTGGCCTTGCCGCCGGCCACGTTCGCGCTCGACGGCTCCTCGCCGGCCAGCGGCCCCCACAGGAACGCCCACAGCAGCGCGGCGACCAGCGCGATCGCCACGGAGCCGCCGAGGGCGTAGATCCAGATGGGCTTGCCCGGCTCGTCGTCGTCCAAGGAGTCCCGCTCGCCCATGGACTGGTAGTTGTCGCCGAAGACGGTGTTCCAGAGCTCCTGCTGGCGCTCGGGCGGCGGGGTGCGGGAGCCGCTGATCTGGCCGGCCGTGACGAACCGGTGCTCCGGGTCGGAGGGGTCGCGGCTCAGGTTCGAGCCGGGGCGGCCGGACTGGTCCTCGCCGGGAGGCGCGCCGACGTGCGCGGAGTCCATGGGGGCGGAGGGGACGGCGCGGTCGTTCAGCAGGTTCTCGGAGTGCTGGGCGTAGGTGACCGTGCGCTCCTCGGCCGGGTGGCCCTGGGGCGGCTGGGGACCGGGCGGCCCGTCCTGCGGCGGGGCGGCCGGCGGCGCGGTGTGCGGGCCGGCCTGCTGGGGGCTCAGGTTGCCGGCCGGGGCGTTCAGGCTGTCGTACATCATCGTGTGCTCGGCCGACGGGTCGGCCGCCGCCGCGCGCTCGGCCTGGGGCCAGGGGGCGGGGCTGGCGAGGTTGGACCACGCGCCGGGGGAGGGGGTGGGCGGCTGCGCCCACGCCGGCACCGGGTCCGGGACGACCGGCTGGCCCGGCGGGGGCGTGGGGATGCCCGGCGCGGAAGCGTCCTGCCAGGCGGCGGGCCCGGTGCTGTGCGCGGGAGCGTCCTGCCAGGCGGCGGGCCCGGTGCTGTGCGCGGGAGCGTCCTGCCAGGGGGCAGGCCCGGTGCTCTGCGGCGGCGCGTCCGGCCACGCGATGGGCACGTCGTGCGGCGAGCTCTCGGGCCGGCCCCCGTTCTGGCGGGGAGCGTCGGGCCAGGACGGTCCCTGCGTGGGCGCGTCGGGCCACGACGGAGGGCCGGCCGGGCCGCTGCGGGAGGCGCCCGGCGGCTCCGGCCAGGAGGTGTCCTTGCGCGGCGGCTCCGGCCAGGACGGTTCCGGCTGGGCCGGCCTGGAGGACTCGGGCCAGGACGTGGGGACCTCGGCCGGGGGGGAGTCCGGCCAGGAGGGCGCCGCGTCGCGTCGTGGTGCCTCCGGCCAGGACGATGGCAGGTGAGGTCCGGAATTCTCCGTTGCCATTGCTGCCGGCCCTCCCGAGGTTGTGTCCGGATGTCCCGTTATATCCGGATTTGACGTGTCACGCATGATCTCATGGGATTTTCCAGGAGACCCAGGTGGTTCCGCAGCGAAACGAGCGAAGCCATGTGGATCGGTGGGCGGGTCCTGCAACGGCAGGCCGCCCTCCGGTCGATCGGGCTCAGCTGGGTATACCACGGCGACAAGGCTATTCTTCTGGGACGAATGAGGTCACAACGGATACATCACCATCAGGTCTCACCGGACCTGAAGAGACCATTGTGCCCGCGGACCTCGATCGAGTTTCTGCATTCAGCCGAAGACGTGCGCTAGGCTTGACACGTGCGTTCCGCGACCCTGCTTCTTAGCGGGCCGCGACGGCCCTGAGCTCTCGCCGTCGCGGCTTCACCCCTCGTTGTGTGCGCGAGGGGTTTTCTTATGGGTCCGAATCAAGCCAGAAGGACAGTAGCCGTGAGTGAGTACGACCCGCAGGCGCTGCAGGCCAAGTGGCAGCAGCGATGGGAGGAGCAGGACACCTATCGGGCGAGCGAGGACGCCGCGGACACCCGCGAGCGGCGCTACATGCTCGACATGTTCCCCTACCCGTCCGGCGACCTGCACATGGGCCACGGCGAGGTGTTCGCCATCGGCGACGTCGTCGCGCGCTTCTGGATGCAGAAGGGCTACAACGTCCTGCACCCGATCGGCTGGGACTCCTTCGGCCTGCCCGCGGAGAACGCGGCGATCAAGCGCAACGCCCACCCCGCCGAGTGGACCTACGCCAACATCGAGACGCAGGCCACCTCGTTCCGGCGCTACGGCATCGCCTTCGACTGGTCGCGCCGCCTGCACACCAGCGACCCCGACTACTACCGCTGGAACCAGTGGCTGTTCAACCGCTTCTTCGAGCGCGGCCTGGCCTACCGCAAGGGCGGCCTGGTCAACTGGTGCCCCAACGACCAGACGGTGCTGGCCAACGAGCAGGTCGTGGCCGGCAAGTGCGAGCGCTGCGGCGCCGACGTCATCCGCCGCGAGCTGACGCAGTGGTACTTCAAGATCACTGACTACGCGAACCGCCTGCTGGACGACATGGAGCAGCTGGACGGCTGGCCCGAGCGGCTGCTGACCATGCAGCGCAACTGGATCGGCCGCTCCGAGGGCGCCGACGTGCTGTTCGAGATCGAGGGCCGCGACGCGCCGGTCCACGTCTACACCACGCGCCCCGACACCCTGTACGGCGCCACGTTCTTCGTGGTCGCCGCCGACGCCGCGCTGGCCGACGAGATCGTCACCGACGAGCAGCGCCCGGCGTTCGAGGCCTACCGTGCCGAGGTCGCCAAGCTGAGCGACATCGAGCGGCTGTCCACCGACAAGGAGAAGACCGGCGTCTTCCTGGGCCGCCACGCGATCAACCCGGTCAACGGCGAGCGCATCCCGGTCTGGGCCGCCGACTACGTGCTGTCCGACTACGGCCACGGCGCCATCATGGCCGTGCCCGCCCACGACCAGCGCGACCTGGACTTCGCCCGCAAGTTCGACCTGCCGGTGAAGGTCGTCGTGCACACCGGCCTGGCCGACCCGGGCGAGACCGGCGAGGCCACGCCCGGCGAGGGCACGCTGGTCAACTCCGGCCCGCTGGACGGCCTGGCCAAGACCGAGGCGATCGCCAAGATCATCGAGCTGCTGGAGGTCGAGGGCAAGGGTGCCGGCGCGGTCAACTTCCGGCTGCGCGACTGGCTGCTGTCCCGGCAGCGCTACTGGGGCACGCCGATCCCGATCATCCACTGCCCCGACTGCGGCGAGGTGCCCGTCCCCGACGAGCAGCTGCCCGTCACGCTGCCCGACCTGCGCGGCGAGGCGCTGGCGCCCAAGGGCGTCTCCCCGCTGGCCAGCGCCACGGAGTGGGTCAACGTCGAGTGCCCCAAGTGCTCCGGGCCGGCCAAGCGCGACACCGACACGATGGACACGTTCGTCGACTCGTCGTGGTATTTCCTGCGTTACTGCTCGCCGGGCTACACCGACGGCCCGTTCGACCCCGAGCAGGTGCGTAAGTGGGGCCCGATCGACCAGTACGTCGGCGGCATCGAGCACGCGGTGCTGCACCTGCTGTATTCGCGCTTCTTCACCAAGGTCCTGCACGACATGGGCATGGTGGACTTCACCGAGCCGTTCGTCCGCATGCTCAACCAGGGGCAGGTGATCAACGGCGGCAAGGCCATGTCGAAGTCCCTGGGCAACGGCGTGGACCTGGGCCAGCAGATCGACGACTTCGGCGTGGACGCCGTACGCCTGACCATGGTGTTCGCCGGGCCGCCCGAGGACGACATCGACTGGGCCGACCTGTCGCCGGCCGCGTCGCAGAAGTTCCTGGCCCGCGCGCTGCGGGTGATGTCGGAGGTCGCCAGCGAGCCGGGCGTCCCGTTCGCGGACGGCGACGTCGACCTGCGTAAGGTGACCCACCACACGATCGACGAGGTCACCAAGCTGGTCGAGTCCTACCGCTTCAACGTGGCGGTGGCGCGCATGATGGAGCTGACCTCGGCCGCGCGCAAGGCCATCGACTCCGGCTGCGGTCCCGCCGACCCGGCGGTGCGCGAGGCCGCCGAGTCGCTGGCGATCATGCTGTCGCTGGTGGCCCCCTACACCGCCGAGGAGGGCTGGGAGCGGCTGGGCCGCACCGGGTCCGTCGCGTTCGGCGGGTGGCCGGTGGCCGACCCCGCGCTGCTGGTGCAGGAGTCGGTCACCTGCGTGGTGCAGGTGGCGGGCAAGGTGCGCGACCGGCTGGAGGTGCCGCCGGGCATCGCCGAGGACGAGCTGCGGGAGCTGGCGCTGTCCTCGGACAAGGTCGCCCCCTACCTGCAGGGCATGCCGCGCAAGGTGATCGTGCGGGCGCCCAAGCTGGTCAACATCGTCCCGTAGTCACAGTTCGCGCAAGGCCGGCAGCAGCTCCTTCTCCGCCCACTCGAAGAAGGGCTGCTGCTGGTCGTGCCCGATCTGGACGAGAGCCACGTGCGTGTATCCGGCCTCGGTGAACTTCCGGACGCCCTGCACGACGGCGTCCACGTCGTTGCCGCAGGGCACGCTCTGGGCCACGTCGTCCGGGCGCACCGTGCCGGCGGCCGCGGTGAAGTTCACCGGTCCCGGCAGTTCGGCCATGACCTTCCAGCCGCCGACGCTCGCCCAGCGCCACAGCTCGTGCGCGCGCTGCTTGGCGGCCTCGGCGTCGGTGTCGTACGCGATGGCGAGCTGCCCGTAGACCGGTTTGCCCTGCCCGCCGGCGGCGTTGAACTGCTGGACCACCTCGGGCATCGGCTCGTTGACCACCAGCACGTCGCCGAGCTCCGCGGCGATCTCGGCCGACTGACCGCCCGAGGCGGCGATGCCGATGGGGACGGGGGTGTCCGGCAGGTCGTACAACTTGGCCGAGTCCACGTCGTAGAACTCGCCCTGGTAGGTGATGTACTCGCCGCTGAAGAGCTCCCTGATGATCTGCACGGCCTCGGCGAACATCTGGTGCCTGGTGTCCACGGGCGGCCAGCCCTCGCCGATGACGTGCTCGTTGAGGTTCTCACCGGCGCCGAGGCCCAGCGTGAACCTGCCCTGGCTCAGCACGCCCATCGTGGCCGCCTTCTGCGCCACCACGGCGGGGTGGTAGCGCATGATCGGACAGGTCACGTACGTCATGAGTGGCAACTGCTCGGTGACCTGGGCGGCCGCGCCGAGCACCGACCAGCAGTAGGGCGAGTGCCCCATCTCCTCGAGCCACGGGAAATAGTGATCGGAGATGACGGCGTAGTCGAAGCCGATCCGCTCGGCCGCGGCGGCGTAGTCGACCAGCTCGCGGGCCGGGGTCTGTTCGGACATCAAGGTGTAGCCGATTTGTACCATGCGTCCGGGCTACCCGACTTTGTCAACGTTAGCGGTCAAGGATCGGAGATCAATGGTGGCCGCGGGCGCGCAGCTCCTCGACCATCAGGCCCAGGCCGATGCCCAGCAGCCAGACATCTTTGGCGACGGCGGTGCCTCCCGGGCTCGGCCGCAGGCTGCCCTCCTGGCGCATCGCGGGCGTGCCGAGATACATGCCGAGCAGCCCCGCCGCGAACCCGGTCAGCGCGGCCCCCGCCAGCAACGACGGCACGAACGGCACCAGCAGCGCCGTGCCGACGGCGATCTGGCCCTTCGACAGCAGCCGGACGAAGACCGCCGGGTCCATGCGGCGCAGGAACGGGTAGGGGCCCGCGGCCATGCCGTGCAGGGAGGCGGCGGTCTCCTCGCCGGCGTGCGCCAGGTCCAGCCCGGAGCTCAGGATGAAGGCCCCGGCGGCCAGGCGGGGCGGGAGCTGATGCGTACGGGCGAAGATCTTCATGATTCCTCACAGGGCGCTAAATCGGGCATATCCTCCCTTCCCTGTACGTACATCCGCATCCCGGACTTGGTCATTCCCGGGCCGTCGTACGTCCGCCCGGGGAGGAATCCATGGGCTCCTCTTGGCATCTCGCACTAGTGTGCAGCTGTGGCAACTGGCGCATATCTGAGATACCCGCACCTGCACGATGACCTGGTCACCTTCGTCGCCGACGACGACGTCTGGCTCGCTCCGCGGGCCGGGGGACGCGCGTGGCGATTCACCGCCGACCGCGTACCGGTGGCATATCCGAGGTTCTCGCCCGACGGCGCACGCATCGCCTGGACCAGCACCAAAGAGGGTGCTCCCGAGGTGTTCGCGGCCGAGGTCGACGGAGCCGAGGGCGAGCGGCTGACCCACTGGGGCGACGCCACGACCTCGGTCCGCGGGTGGACCGCGGACGGCGACGTGCTCGCGATCAGCGCGACTGGAGAGGGCTCCAGCAGCAGACGCTGGGCGTACGCGGTGCCGCTCGACGGAGGTCCGGCCACGCGGCTGCCGTACGGGTGGGTGAGCGAGGCGGCCGTCAGCGGCGGGAAGGTCGCCACCGTCTCGTCGATATGGCGCGAGCCCTCGCAGTGGAAGCGATACCGGGGCGGCACGGCGGGCAAGCTCTGGGTGGACGCCGAGGGCGACGGGGAGTTCACCAGGCTGTTCGCCGACAGCACGGCGCAATACTGGTCGGTGAGCTGGGTCGGGGACCGGATCGTGTTCCTGTCCGACACCGACGGCGTCGGCAACCTCTACTCCGCCTTGCCCGACGGGTCCGACCTGCGCAAGCACAGCTCCCACGAGGAGTTCTACGCCCGGCACGCCGTCAGCGACGGCGAGCGGGTGATCTACGGCCACGCCGGGGACCTGTGGCTGCTGGAGAGCCTGGACGATGAGCCCCACCCGCTGGAGATCCGGCTGGGCGGGCCGCGGCCGGGGCGGTCCAGGCGGCTGGTGCCCACGCGGGTCGGCTCGTTCTCGCCGGACGCCACCGGGCGGGCCAGCGCGGTGGAGATCCGCGGGACCGCGCACTGGGTCACCCACCGCGACGGGCCCGCGGGCGCGCTGCGGGCGCAGCCGGGCGTGCGCGTCCGCCTGCCTCGGGTGCTCGACGCCGACGGCAAGGCCGTGTGGGTGTCCGACGCGAGCGGGGAGGACGGGCTCGAGATCGGCACCCCGGGCGGCGAGGTCAGGACCATGGCCTCCGGGCAGCTCGGGCGGGTGCTGGAGCTGGTCGCCGCGCCCGACGGCAAGCACGTGGCCGTGGCCATGCACGACGGGCGGCTGCTGGTCATCGACCTCGCCACCGAGAACGTCAGGGAGCTCGACCGGACCGACGAGGGCGATGTGAGCGGGCTGGCGTTCTCGCCCGACTCCGGGTGGCTGGCCTGGGAGCACCCGCACCACCGGCGGCTGACCCAGATCAGGATGGGTCGGGTGGACGGGACCTCGGTGATCGAGGTCACTCCCGCCCGGTTCGCCGACTACGACCCGGTGTTCACCAAGGACGGCAAGCACCTGGCGTTCCTGTCGGTCCGGACGTTCGACCCCGTCTACGACGCGCACGTCTTCGACCTGTCCTTCCCCCAGGGCTGCAAGCCGTACATCGTGCCCCTGCAGGCCACCACGCCCTCGCCGTTCGACCCCTCGCTGCAGGGGCGCGGGTTCAACGGCGAGGACGACAAGCCCTCGAAGGACGACAAGAAGGACGACACGCCGCCACGCACCGAGGTCGATCCCGACGGGCTGGCCTCCCGCGTCGTGCCGGTGCCCGTGCCCGCGGCCAGCTACGGCAACCTGCGCACCGCCAAGGACGCGCTGCTCTGGCTGCGCTTCCCGCTCACCGGGCAGCTCGGCGACGGCACCGAGCAGAGCGCGGAGACCGTGCTCGAACGCTATGACCTCAAGAAGCGCGCCAAGGCCGAGCTGGGCAGGGAGGTGCGCGCGTTCGAGGTCAGCGGCGACGGCTCCAGGCTCGTCACCAACGGCAAGAACGGCCTGCAGACCCGCGCCGCGAGCGAGAGCGACGAGATCGTCACCATCGACCTCGACCGGATCAACGTCCAGATCGACCCGATCGCCGAGTGGCGGCAGGGCTTCCGCGAAGCCGGGCGGCTCATGCGCGACCACTTCTGGCGCGAGGACATGAACGGCGTCGACTGGCAGGGCGTCCTCGACCGCTACGAGCCGCTGGTCGACCGCATCGGCTCCCACTCCGAGCTGATCGACCTGCTGTGGGAGACGCAGGGCGAGCTGGGCACCTCCCACGCCTATGCCGTGGCCAACGGCTCCGGCGCCGACCCCCGGCGCCGCCAGGGCCTGCTCGGCGCGGACCTGGCCAGGGACGGCGACGGGGTGTGGCGGGTCGTGCGCATCCTGCCCGGCGAGTCCTCCGACCACGCCGCCCGCTCGCCGCTGCTCGCGCCCGGTGTCGCGATCCGTGCCGGCGACGCGATCCTCGCGGTGGGCGGGCGCCCGGTCGATCCGGTACGCGGCCCGCTGCCCCTGCTGGCCGGCACCGCCAACCAGCCCATCGAGCTCACCGTGCGGCACGCCTCCGGCGGCGACGTACGCCGCGTCGTGGTCAGCCCGATCGCCGACGAGGGCCAGCTCCGCTACCACGAGTGGGTGGAGAGCCGGCGGGCCCACGTCCGGGAGGCGTCCGGCGGGCGGCTCGGCTACCTGCACGTGCCCGACATGGTGGCCTCCGGGTGGGCGCAGTTCCACCGCGACCTGCGCACCGAGATGGCCTTCGAGGGGCTGGTCGTGGACGTGCGCGAGAACAGCGGCGGGCACCTGTCGGAGCTGGTGCTGGAGAAGCTGTCCCGCAAGGTGACCGGCTGGGCACACGCCCGCTGGTACCAGCCGAGACGCTACCCGGACGACTCGCCCCGGGGGCCGGTGGTGACGGTCACGGACGAGTTCGCGGGCTCCGACGGCGACATCGTGAGCGCGGGCATCAAGAACCGCGGGATCGGGCCGCTGGTGGGGACGCGGACGTGGGGCGGGGTGATCGGGATCGACTCGCGCTACTCGCTCGTGGACGGCACCCGGGTCACGCAGCCGCGCTACTCGTTCTGGCTCGACGGGCCGGGGTGGGGGGTGGAGAACTACGGGGTCGATCCGGACATCGAGGTGGTGATCACGCCGCAGGACCGGGTGGCGGGGCGGGATCCGCAGCTCGACAAGGCGATCGAACTCGCCCTCGCCGCCATCGAGCAGACCCCGGCGGCCACCCCACCGGACCTGCCCCCACTGCCCTGACCCGCGGGCGTCCCCGGGGTTCGCCCGGGAGCCGCTTGACCCTGGGGCCTGTTCCGGGGTTCGCGCGGGCGCCGGTCGATCCTGGGGCCTGTTCCGGGGGTTCGCGCTGGCGCCGCTCGACCCTGGGGTTTTGCGCGGGCGCCGCTCGCACGCTGACGGCGACCCGCGCGAGCCTCGGGCGCCGGCCGCCCGCGGCTCCGGCTGGCCACCCGCGGCCCTCGGTCGGCCACCCGCGGCCCTCGGTCGGCCACCCGCGGCCTGCGGTCGGCCGCGGTGGGTCTCCGGGTGGCTGCTGCGGGTTCCCGTCGGCTGCGGCGGGCTCCCGCAGCTTCTCCCCGCCGCCGGCGGTTGCTGTGGGCCTGTTGCCGAGGGATGCGGCCCTTCCCGGCGGCCGCTGGGGCTCCCCGCCGTCCCTCCCCGCCGTCCCTCCCCGCCGTCCCTCCCCGCCGTCCCTCCCCGCCGTCCCTCCCCGCCGTCCCTCCCGCCGTCCCTCCCCGCCGCCCGGCGGTCGCGGGGGCCTGCTTCCGAGGGCGTGCCCCATCCCGGCCGCCGCTGCGGGCCCCTTTTCCCTCCCTTCAAGGACCTCTGCCGAGGTGCGGTGGGTGAGGGAGAACCCGACGCGCCCCCTCAGCCGGAGGCGCCGATGAGGCGGTCGAGGATCTCGGTGAGGATGGCCTCCGTGGTGGCGAAGTTGAGCCGGACGTAGTGCTCACCGCCGGGCCCGAAGGCCGCCCCGTCGCTCAGCCGGACCCGGGCCTCGCGTTCGAGCACCTCCGCCATCCCCGCCCGGCCCACCCCCAGCCAGGCCAGGTAGGTGGCCTCCGGGACCCGGTACCGGAACGCGCCGGGCAGGCGGTCGGCGATCGTGCGCCGGTGGCGGTCGAGCAGGGTCAGGGTCTCGGCGAGCCAGGCATCGCCGTACCGCCACGCCGCCACCGTGGCCTCGACGCCGAACACGTTCGCGGAGCCGTACACGAACGGGGGTTGGTCCTCCAGGGCCTTGCGGACGCCCGGGTGGCCGAGGTGGGCGACCGAGCAGCGGATGCCGCCCAGGTTGAACGCCTTCGTCGCGGACGTGAGCGTGACCGTGCGTTCCGGCAGGATCGTGGCGAACGGGATGTGCCGGTGCGGCTCGTAGACCAGGTCGGAGTGGATCTCGTCGGCGATGACCAGCAGGTCGTGGCGTTCGGCGTGCTCGGCCAGCTCGGTCAGCTCCGCGCGGGTGAACACGCGGCCGGTCGGGTTGTGCGGGTTCACCAGGAGGAGTACGCGGCAGGCCGACAGGTCGGGCACCTCGAAGCGCCAGGTGTCGCCGTCCGGCTCCAGCTGGATGGGGTGGAGCGGGCGCTCCATGGTGCTCAGCGTGGTCAGGAACGGGTGATAGGCCGGTACGTGCACGGCGACCCCGTCGCCCGGACTGGTCCAGACCTGGAGGAGCACCTGCAGGGCCTGGTTGAGGTCGTTGAACGAGCGCACCAGCCCGGGGTCGGCCTGCCAGCCGTACTTGCCGGACATGCGCTCGGCGAACGCCTCGGCCAGCGGGCCGCTGCTCGGGTCCAGCAGCCAGGCCGGGTAGCCGAGGTCACCGCCGGCCCGCCGTCGCAGGGCGTCGGCCACCTCGGGCGCCGTGGGCAGGTCCATGTCGGCCACCCAGGCGGGGATCACTCCCGGCTCGACCGCCGCCCATTTCAGACCATCATGTGTGGACTTAAGGTCTAAAGGGGGATATGCGTCATTCACTCCGCCATTCTAGGATTCTTGAATGTGATGAGGCGGCAGCGCGGATTGTGGCAGGCTGGGCGGCCATGACGCCCCACCCGAAGATCGATGCGATCGTCGACACGTACCTGACTCTGGCCGACGCGGAGGCTCCCGGCCTGGTGGAGGGGCTCTATCTGGAAGGCTCCGCGGCTTTGGGCGACTACCGGCCCGGCACGAGCGACGTCGACTTCGTGGCCGTGACGGCCGAGCCGCCACCGGCCGGGGTGCTGGAGCGGATCCACACCAGACTCGGGGTCCACCCGTTCGACGGCGTCTATCTCACCTGGGACGATCTCGGCCACGACCCCGCCGAACTGGGCGAACGCCCCCAGGCGCACGCGGGCCGGCTCAACCGGCGGGGCCAGGTCAACCCGGTCACCTGGCACACGCTGGCCTGCCACGGGCTGACCTGCCGCGGGCCCAAGCCGGAAGAGCTGAAGATCTGGAACGATCCCGGCGCCCTGGCCGCCTGGACGGACGGCAACCTCGACGGCTACTGGCGCCGGCTGGTCACCCGCGCCTCGCACCCGCCCTCCCCGTGGTGGCTGAACTGCCTGGGCGGCTACGGCGTCGTGTGGGTGGTCACCGGGGTCGCCCGGCTGCACTACACGCTGGCGACCGGCGACATCACCTCCAAGACGGGGGCGGGGCGGTACGCGCTGGAGGTGTTCCCCGAGCGCTGGCACCGGGTGGTGAACGAGGCGCTGCGGCTGCGCGAGGAGGACGCCGCCCTGCCGACGCTGGCGAGCGCGGTCTCGGGGCTGGGCGACCACTTCGGCACGCCGCGCCGCTCGCTCTACGGCTCGCCGTTCGAGCGCAGGCGTGACGTGCTGGACTTCGCCGGCCAGGCGATCACGGCGGCGCACGAGTTGTACGAGGCCCGCTGACCCTGCCTCGGCCTGTACGGGGCTTGCCGGCCTGCCACTGCACATCGGCTGCAACTCCGCCGGGCGGGGATTGACGGGCGGTCCCGGGCCGGGATACGAATGCCCGCGAATGCTCTCACCGGCCCATCTCTGGACGGTGGGATGTTAGCGCTAACATCTCGGAGGGCCGCTGGTTGCGTGCACGTCGTTCGAGCGCTCTGAGGGCCTGTGCGGCGCTGCCGGCCGCCGCCGTCCTGAGAGGCGCCGCGTTCGGAGGGCGGTGCCGGACCTGCGGGAGCCGGGGCCGGTGTTCGCCTCCGACGCCTTGTGCCCGGTCGTCTCGCCGCCGGCCTGAGTGCCGGGCCGCGTGCCGGAAGGTCTTGCCCGCGTACCAGCCGGAAGGTCTTGTCCGCGTACTGGAAGGACGCCCATGCTCGCACGCCCCCTCCGCCGGACGGCGGTCCTCGCCGTCCTGGCTACGCTGCTCGCCGTGACCGCCAATCTCCTGTCGCCGGGCGCGGCGCACGCCTCGCCGGCGGTGCAGTACACCAACCCGCTGGCCGCGCAGCGCGCCGACCCGCACATCTTCCGCCACACCGACGGCTACTACTACTTCACCGCGACCGCCCCCGAGTACGACCGCATCGTGCTGCGCCGCGCCACCACCATCCAGGGCCTGGCCACCGCGCCCGAGAGCGTCATCTGGCGCAAGCACTCGACCGGCGAGATGGGCGCGCACATCTGGGCGCCGGAGATCCACTTCATCAACGGCAAGTGGTACGTCTACTTCGCGGCGGGTCGGACCGACGACGTGTGGCGCATCCGCATGTACGTGCTGGAGAGCGCCGCCGCCAACCCGCTGACCGGCACCTGGACCGAGCGCGGCCGGATCACCACCCCCTGGGACACCTTCTCCCTGGACGCCACCACGTTCGTCGCGAACGGCGTGCGCTACCTGCTCTGGGCGCAGCAGGAGCCGGGCATCTCGACCAACTCCAACCTGTACATCGCCCGGATGGGCGCCAGCCCGTGGACGATCACCGGCGCGACGACCCGGCTGACGGTGCCGACGCTGGCCTGGGAGACGCGCGGGTACAAGGTCGCCGAAGGGCCCTCGGTGCTGCAGCGCAACGGGCGGCTCTTCCTGGCGTACTCGGCCAGCGCCACCGACGCGAACTACTGCCTCGGCCTGCTGACCGCGTCCGCCTCGGCCGACCCGCTCCAGGCGTCATCGTGGACCAAGAGCCCGAACCCGGTCTTCGCCGGCAACGCCGCCACCAGCCAGTACGGCCCCGGGCACAACTCGTTCACCACCTCGGAGGACGGGCAGAGCGACATCCTCGTCTACCACGACCGTAACTACCGGGACATCTCCGGCGACCCGCTGAACGACCCGAACCGGCGGACACGCGTGCAGAAGGTGTACTGGCGGGCCGACGGCACTCCCGACTTCGGCATCCCGGTGCCGGACGGGGTCACGCCGGTGCGGCTGATGTCGTACGACACGCCGGGGGCGGCCGTGCGGCACTGGGACTACCGGGCCCGGCTGGAGGCCGACGTCACGCCGCTGGCGGACTCGCAGTTCCGGCTCGTGGCCGGGTTGTCCGGGACGGGGACGGTGTCCTTGGAGTCGGCCAACTTCCCGGGGTATTTCCTGCGGCATCGGAACTTCGAGGCTTGGGTGCAGCAGCGCGACGGGTCGGGGCTGTTCGACGCGGACGCGAGCTTCGTACGGAGGAGTGGGCTGGCCGGGGCGGGGACGGTGTCGCTGGAGTCGGCGAACTACCCCGGGTATTTCGTGCGGCATCGGGCGGGGCAGGTGTGGGTGGAGCGGGACGACGGGTCCAGCGGGTTCCGGGGGAGCGCGAGCTTCGTACTGGAGTGACCTGCTACGGCCTGGGGCCTTCGGGTGCCGGAACCCTCAGGGAATGCTCCAACCCCTAGGGACAGCAGTCAGCACCCCCGGGGTCGTACGTACCCCGTGGGTGCATGCTCCGGCGCGCGCCAGTGCGCGGCACGGCGGTTGGACGCGCGCCCGGCCCCGAGCCCCTACTACCTCCGGCTTCCTGCAACCGGTCGGCCACCTACCCGGTCGGCCAGCTACCCGGTCGGCCGGCCGCCTACAACCGGCGCAGGACCGCTACGACCTTGCCCAGGACGCTGGCCTCGTCGCCCGGGATGGGCTCGTAGTTGGGGTTGTGGGGGACGAGCCAGACGTGGCCGTCCTTGCGCTTGAACGTCTTGACCGTCGCCTCGCCCTCGATCATGGCGGCCACGATGTCGCCGCTCTCGGCCACGGGCTGCTGGCGCACGACCACCCAGTCACCGTCGGCGATGGCGGCCTCGATCATGGAGTCACCGGCGACCTGGAGGAGGAACAGCGTGCCCTCGCCGACGAGCTGCTTCGGCAGGGCGAAGACGTCCTCGACGCTCTCCTCGGCCAGAATCGGGCCACCGGCTGCGATACGGCCCACGAGCGGGACGTAGGCGGCCGTCGGCCGGTTGATCGTCGGCTCGTCGTCGGTGGCGTCGGGATCGACCCACAGCACGGGCTCGCCCGGAAGGCGAACCTCGAGCGCGCGTGGCCGGTGCGGGTCGCGCCGCAGGTAGCCCTTGCGCTGCAGGGCCGTGAGCTGGTGCGACACGCTGGACGTGCTGGTCAGCTGCACCGCCTCACCGATCTCGCGCATGGAGGGCGGATATCCGCGCTGTTGTACCGAGTCGCGGATCACTTCGAGGATCTTGCGCTGCCTGGGCGTCAGGCCCAGGGAGTCTCGCCGGCGCACCGCGAGGTCGCTGACCCCGTTTGCGTCATCCCGCTCGGTCATGCTCTTCCTCCTCGCCTGGCGGCCCGCCTCACCGGCGAACCTCCCGGTCCGTGGTCTTGATGTCGCACACAGCGACGCTATCGCTGTTGAAGATCATCTTCAAACAATTGTTCGAGTCTTCCTCGAAATTGTCGCCGGTGTGGTGTACAACATCGTACGGGAGTTCGATCGACACCGTGTTCGATTTGCTGATCTTTATTTGGCCTTTCCTCAGGCCACACGGCAGGAGGTCAACCATGCGAACGCCCACAAATACGGACACGACCAGCGAAGACGTCAACCAGCTCACACTGATCGCCGATGCCACGCGGAGTGGGGATCGACGGGGAGACAATACGCGTGCGGCGGCCGGTGTCCGGGGGAATTCCGGCAAGAGGTTGGGGCCCCGTTCGAGTAGTGGGGGAAGATCCCATTTGCGCCTCGTCCCCCCGCCCCGCGAGGGCGGCGACACGGACGACACCGTCCCACCGGCGAGGGCCGGCTCGCGGGGTGGTCGCGGGCCCGGAGTGCCGGGTGGAGGCGACGACACAGTGGCGAGCCGAAGGCCCGGCGCCGGGAACAGTGCGCCGGGCGGTAGGGCACAGGGGGATGGCGGTTCGGCGGGTGGGGGACGAGGCGGAAGGGGTGGCGAGGGTCGCGAGGCCTACGAGGGTCGCGAGGCCTACGAGGGTCGCGAGGCTTACCGAGAGCGCGGGGAGCGCGAAGGTGGCAAAGGCGGGAGGAGAACGCGCCGGGCGCCGGCACGGGGTGCGACGCCGCCTGGCGAGGGGGCTCAAGGAGGGGAGATGAGCGCGGGCGGCCCGCGCAGAGCTCCTGCGCGGGGAGGGCGACCACGTGGTGGTGGCCCCGATGAAGGGGGCGCGCTCGGAAAGAGGACACGCGCGGCGAAGGCGCGGAGCGCGAGGTTGCGCGGTGATGGGTCGCGTGGCGCGAGGGCGCGTGGCGGAGAGGCGTATGGGGACGGCCCGCGTCTGGAGGCTGTGCGCGGTGATGCCGTACGCGGTGATGGGCTCCTGGGCGATGCGAGGCGCAGTGTTGGGCTGCAGGGCGATGCGGTGCCGGGTGATGGGGCGCGCGGGGGTGAGGTGCGACGGGGTGGACTGCGCGTAGGAGCTGTCCGTACGAGGAAGGGGCGCCTCGCGAGTGCGCGCTTTGCGCGTGGGCGCGGGGAGGGGCGGCGGCGACCCGGTGTGCCGGGACGACTTGCGGGTGCCGTGAGGCGCTTGTCCGGTGCTGCTGCGAGGCGGTCGCCGGCCCGGCTGCGGCGGGTCATTCCCGGGTGGCGGGGCGCTGCTGCCGCTTCCGCGTCATCCGTGCAGCCAGGTCCCGCGTCTGTGCAGCGTGGTCCCGCGTCCGGGCAGCAGGGGACTGCTTCTGTGCGGCGAGATGCTGTTTCCGTGCAGCGAGGTCTCGCGTCCGCGCAGCGAGATTCCGCGTCCGCGCAGCGAGATTCCGCGTCCGCGCAGCGGGGTTCCGCTTCTGCTCGGCGGGGTCTTGCTCCCGGGCGGCAGGGACATGCGCTTGCCTGGCGAGGTCATGCTCCGGCCCGGCCGAGTCATACGCCTGCACGGCGAGGTCCTGCGCCTGCGCGGCGGGATCGTACGCCCGTGCGGCTCACCCGGCGTGGGCGTGTCGTGCTGGTGATCGTCATGGCGTTGCTGGCCCTCGGCGGGTTCTGGCTCGGCACACGGGCGGCCGGGCATGCGGAGGTGCAGGTCGTGGTGGCGGGTCAGGCCGGGCTGCCGTGGGTCGAGGTTCACAAGGGCGACACGCTGTGGAAGATCGCCGATGCGCTCTCCGAGGGGAATGACCCGGGCGCCCTGGTGGCGGAGATCAAGCGGCTGAACGGCCTGTCCGACTCTCTCATCCGGCCGGGCACCCGTCTCTACGTCCCGGGGGACACTGCCGCCTTACGTTGATCGTCGAACAGGCGGCTCGCAGTCGCGCCGGCCCATGAACCGGCGGCTCGCAGTCGCCCCGGCCCATGAACCGGCGGCTCGCAGTCGTCCCGGCCCATAGGTGGTGCCCGGCAGGAAAGCGTGGCAAGGCGTCAAGGGCTCCGGGGGTGTCTGCGCCCCAGGAGTTCCTGATGTCTGCCCGCCGGCGACCGCCAGTACGTTCCTCCGGATGGGAGGGTTCCTGGGGTTCCGTGGCAGGACTCCGGACTCCTCGTACTGAGACCGCGTGGGGTGAGGGGCTCCCGAAGGCCGTATTTGGGCGAGTTCGGGGCGGAGTCGGCCAGATATGGGGGTGCGTGCGGGTTTGGGAGGGATGCGTACGGCGCTCTCAGGGGGCCTCGAAAGGCGGGTGCCTGGAGGGGTGGCAGGCGGTGGATGAGTCCTCGGGTACCGTTGTGAGGTTTGTTCACGAGCGAGGCCCAGCACAACCCATGTGACGCCCTCACCTGCGGGAAGATCACGCCTGACCGGCGACACGCCCGGGTCCGGTGGGGACGGCGGGGCTGATCAGCGACTTCAGCAGGATGGGGTCGCTCAACTTGCGTTCATGGTCGCGCGCTTCTACGGTTGGACCACAACATCTAGTAGTTACACCGATGTAGTTCACCACACCTTGTGTTTCCGTGACCGCTCCATGGATAGCCGTGGAGTGTGCGCGAGCGTCCCGTGCGGACGGTTCTGGCGCGTGTGGTGGCCGCAGGTCTTGGAGGCGAAAGCGTGCACTGTCCGTTCTGTCGCCACCCTGACACCAGGGTCATCGACAGCCGCTCCACGGACGACGGCGCGGCCATCAGGCGTCGGCGCACCTGTCCCGAGTGCGGGCGCAGGTTCACCACGCAGGAGACCGTACTGCTCATGGTGAGCAAGCGCAGCGGAGTGACGGAGCCGTTCTCGCGGGACAAGGTCGTCGCGGGCGTGCGGCGGGCGTGCCAGGGCAGGCCGGTCAGCGAGGATTCGCTGGCGCAGCTCGGGCAGCGGGTGGAGGAGGCCATCAGGGCGAAGGGCGCGGCCGAGCTTCCCTCCAACGAGGTGGGTCTGGCCATCCTCGGCCCGCTGCGGGAGCTCGACGAGGTGGCCTACCTGCGGTTCGCATCGGTATATCGCGGTTTCGAGAGCCTGGCGGACTTCGAGGCCGAGATCAAACAGTTGAAGGCGGAGAAGGGGGAGTCATGACGGAGACGGCCAGCGGTTCAGTCGCGCGTGGGGGAAAGCGTCCGCGTAAGGGACTGAAGATGAAGCGGATCTTCACTAAGCCCGGTGTGCACCCGTATGACGAGATCCAGTGGGAGCGCCGCGACGTCGTCATGACGAACTGGCGCGACGGGTCGATCAACTTTGAGCAGCGGGGCGTCGAGTTCCCCGAGTTCTGGTCGGTCAACGCGGCCAACATCGTGACGACCAAATACTTCCGCGGGGCCGTGGGCACCCCGCAGCGCGAGTGGAGCCTGAAGCAGCTGATCGACAGAGTCGTCGGCGTCTACACCAAGACGGGGCTCGAGCACGGCTACTTCGCCAGTGACGAGGACGCCGAGATCTTCGACCACGAGCTGAAGCACGCGCTGGCGCACCAGGTGTTCGCGTTCAACTCGCCGGTCTGGTTCAACGTGGGCACCCAGTCGCCGCAGCAGGTGAGCGCTTGCTTCATCCTCTCCGTGGACGACCAGATGGAGTCGATCCTGGAGTGGTACAAGGAAGAGGGTGTGATCTTCAAGGGTGGCTCGGGTTCGGGGGTGAACCTGTCCCGGATCCGCTCTTCCAAGGAGTTGCTCAGCAGCGGTGGCACGGCCAGCGGGCCGGTGTCGTTCATGCGCGGCGCCGACGCGTCCGCGGGGACGATCAAGTCGGGTGGCGCGACGCGCCGGGCGGCCAAGATGGTCGTGCTCGACGTCGATCACCCCGACATCGAGGAGTTCATCGAGACCAAGGCGCGCGAGGAGGACAAGATCCGCGCGCTGCGGGACGCCGGGTTCGACATGGACCTGGGCGGCAAAGACATCGTCTCCGTCCAGTACCAGAACGCCAACAACTCCGTACGCGTCTCCGACGAGTTCATGCGCGCGGTGGAGAAGGGCGGCGACTTCGGCCTGCGGGCGCGCCTGACCGGCGAGGTCATCGAGAAGGTCGACGCCAAGGACCTGTTCCGCAAGATGGCCAAGGCGGCCTGGGAGTGCGCCGACCCCGGCGTCCAGTACGACGACACGATCAACGACTGGCACACCACCCCGGAGACGGGCCGGATCACCGCCAGCAACCCGTGCAGCGAATACGTCCACCTGGACAACTCCTCCTGCAACCTGGCCAGCATCAACCTGCTGAAGTTCCTGAAGGACGACAACACCTTCAACGTCGCCGACTTCGTCAAGCTGACCGAGCTGATCATCACCGCGATGGACATCTCGATCACGTTCGCCGACTTCCCGACGGAGAAGATCGGCGAGACGACGCGGGCGTACCGGCAGCTCGGCATCGGCTACGCCAACCTGGGCGCGCTGCTCATGGCGACGGGCCACGCCTACGACTCCGACGGCGGCCGGGCGGTGGCCGGAGCGATCACGTCGCTGATGACCGGTGTGTCCTACCGGCGCAGTGCCGAGCTGGCCGGGGTCGTGGGGGCGTACGACGGGTATGCCCGCAACGCCGAGCCGCACAAGCGGGTCATGCGCAAGCACGCCGCGGCCAACGACGACCTGCGCACGATCGGCTCCATGGACGCGAAGATCCACGCCGAGGCGTCGCGTCAGTGGTCGGAGTGCCTGAAGCTGGGCGAGAAGAACGGCTACCGCAACGCCCAGGCCAGCCTCCTCGCCCCCACCGGGACGATCGGCCTCATGATGGACTGCGACACGACCGGCATCGAGCCGGACCTCGCGCTGGTCAAGTTCAAGAAGCTCGTCGGCGGTGGGTCCATGCAGATCGTCAACCAGACGATCCCGCGGGCGCTCAGGCAGCTCGGCTACCAGCAGGAGCAGATCGAGGCCATCGTCGAGTACATCGCCGAGCACAGCCACGTCGTCGACGCCCCCGGCCTGCGCCAGGAGCACTACGAGGTGTTCGACTGCGCCATGGGCGAGCGGGCGATCGCGCCGATGGGCCACGTGCGCATGATGGCCGCCACCCAGCCGTTCCTGTCCGGTGCCATCTCCAAGACGGTCAACCTGCCCGAGTCGGCCACGATCGACGACATCGAGCAGGTCTACCTGGAGGGCTGGAAGCTCGGCCTGAAGGCCCTGGCCGTCTACCGCGACAACTGCAAGGTCGGCCAGCCGCTGTCGGCCGGCGACGGCTCCAAGAAGCAGGAGGCCAAGGAGGTCAAGGAGCCCGAGGTCAAGGTCATCGAGGTCAACCGGCCGACCCGGCGGCGCATGCCCAACCAGCGGCCGAGCATGACCACCCGCTTCACGGTGGGCGGTGCCAAGGGCTACATGACCGCCTCGTCCTACCCTGACGACGGGCTCGGCGAGGTCTTCCTCAAGATGTCCAAGCAGGGCTCGACGCTGGCGGGCGTCATGGACGCCTTCTCGGTGGCGATCTCCATCGGGCTCCAGTACGGCGTGCCGCTGGAGACGTACATGAGCAAGTTCGTCAACATGCGGTTCGAGCCGGCCGGGATGACGGACGACCCGGACATCCGGATGGCCACGTCGGTGATGGACTACATCTTCCGCCGCCTGGCCCTGGACCACCTGCCCTACGACGAGCGGGCGGCGCTGGGCATCTTCTCGGCGGCCGAGCGGGCGGCGCAGCAGCGCGGCGAGGACCCGGCGGCCCTGCAGGAGACGGTCGACCGTGAGGCGCTGGCGCAGTCGGCCCCCATCGAGTCCGCCGCGGCCCAGCCGAAGGCCGAGCAGGCGCCCCAGGAGCTGACGCTGGAGAGCCACCAGCGCTTCACCGCGGACGCGCCGCTCTGCATGACGTGCGGCACGAAGATGCGTCCGGCCGGTAGCTGCTACGTCTGCGAGGGTTGCGGCTCGACCAGCGGTTGCAGCTGATCATCCAGTAGCCGGCAGTTCGATGTGGCCGGGCGGGGAATCGGGGACGGCCCTGATTCCCCGCCCGGCCCGTCAACCGCTGGTGATGCCACTGCCTCCCTGGTGAAATGCCGTGATGATCGGCAGACCTTGTGGGAGCGGCGGCTTCATCAGCCGGGTATGGCGTCGAGAGCGGCAGCGACGGTAGGCCGGGTCGTGGTGCATGAGCGCCTCACGCGGCTGGTCTGCCTGAACCGTCACGACGGCTCGGTCCGCTGGGACCGTCCGGTGGGGACCTGGCCGTCGGCCGTCGTGGTCGCCGGCGACTGTTGCCTGGTTCTCCCTCAGGACGAAGCTCAGCTGTCCTGCCTCGATCTCGTGACGGGGGCTGTGCGGTGGCGCGCCGGATTGCGGGGGTTCACCGGGCATGTCGTGGCCAGTGGAAGCACGGTCGTCGTCGGCGGTTGGCGCGGTTATACGCCTATGGCGGCCTTCGACCTGGCGGACGGGCGGCTTCTGTGGCGGACGCCGCAGCGCATGGCCACGGTACGACCGGCGCCGTTCGGTGACGGTGTGCTGTTGGGCAGCGGTTCGGCGGCCTGGCTGATCGATCCACGTGATGGGCGCGAACTGGTCCGATGGCGGATGCGGGATCTGCTCGTCGTGGGCGACGCGATCGGGACCGGCGTGGGGGTGCCGATCAAGGCGATGGTGGCCGTGGCGCTGTTCAGCTGGGAGATCGCCGAGCGCCTCCACCTGGGGGTTTCGACGGTGAAGACGTACGTGGCGAGCCTGATGCGCAAGACCGGCACGGCCAACCGGATCCGGCTGGCCGTGCCGGCGGCACGGAGCTCAGGCGTCGATCACGTCGCGTAGGACGTCGGGCTTGTTGGTGATGATGCCGTCCACCCGGTAGGTGATCATGCGGCGCATGGTGTCCGGGTTGTCGACGGTCCAGGCCAGGACGTCCATGCCGAGGGAGTGCACCCGCCGCACGTACGCGGCCGTGAGCGTGGTGTACGGCGGGTTGATCTGGTCGGCGAAGGCCGCCAGCCCGGGCAGCTCACCTGTCGAGGGCGTGCCGAGCAACCCGATCGGCACGTCGGGCAGCAACTCGTCGAAATCCCGCATCGACCCCCAGTCGAACGACTGCACCACCAGCCGCCCCGGCGCGAGCCAGGCGGAATGGCGGCGCAGCTCGGCGGCGATGCGGGCCTCGATCCCCGGGTAGAGGTTCGGGGCCTTGACCTCCATGAGCAGGCCCATGCCGGAGCCGCTCATCGCGCGCAGCGCCTCGCCAAGGGTGGGCACGGGCTCGTCGTCGTACTCGCCGGACAGCCATGAGCCGGCGTCCAGCTCGCGGATCTGGGCGAGCGTGAGGTCGCCGACGTTCCAGGGGGACAAGCCGGGGAAGACCCGCTCGACGTCGGTGGTGCGGGCCAGCGTCGTGTCGTGCATCAGGACCAGCTCGTGGTCCTTGGTCTCCTGGACGTCGAGCTCGAACATGTCGGCGCCCTGCGCGCCGGCCAGCTCGAAGGCGGCGATCGTGTTCTCGGGGGCGTAGGCGGAGGCGCCTCTGTGGGCGACGTTGATGACGGTCGCGGCGTGGGCGGGGGAGGAGAGGAGAGCGGGTTCGGCGAGGAGGGTGAGGGAGGTCGCGATGATGACGACGAGTCGTCTGAACATGGGTCTCCTCTGCTGGGGAGAGACAAACGACTCGACAATGACAAGATCGCATGACCTGAAGTTGAGAGCAGAGTAGCCGCGCGATGCCGCAGGGATGAGCATTCGACACGCGGCCCGTACTCAGGAGCTCCGGGTTCGCGGCGCCGGGGATCCGGGCGTGGTTGCAAGGGCCCGGCCGAGGCCCGGACGGTCGGGTGGTTCTAGCCTGTTCGTCGTGAAAGTCGGTGGAACGCTGGCCGTTCTCCTTTCGGCGTGGTTCATGGCCCAGTTCGACTTCTTCGTGGTCAACGTGGCCGCGCCCTCCATCGAGCACGACCTGCGGGCCGGACCCGCCGCCCTGGAGCTGATCGTGGGCGGCTACGCCTTCACGTACGCGGCCGGCATGATCACCGGCGGCCGGCTGGGCGACCGCTACGGCTACCGGCGGATGTTCGTCTGGGGCGTGGCCGCGTTCACGGTCGCGTCGCTGCTGTGCGGGATCGCCGCGACCCCGGCCCAGCTCGTCGCCGCCCGCCTGCTCCAGGGCCTGGCGGGCGCCGTCATGGTGCCGCAGGTGCTGGCCACGATCTCGGCAGCGTTCCCGCCGGAGGAGCGGGGGCGCGCCCTCGGCTGGTACGGCGCCACCGGCGGCCTGGGCTCGATCGCCGGCCAGGTGCTCGGCGGGCTGCTGCTGACCGCCGACGTGCTCGGGCTCGGCTGGCGGGTCATCTTCCTCATCAACCTGCCCGTCGGCCTGGTCGTCGTGCCGCTGGCCGGGTGGCTGCTGCCGGAGGTCGAGACCGGCCGCCGGGCCAGGCTCGACCTGCCGGGCGCCACCGGCCTGGCCGCCGCGCTGGCGCTGGTGCTGGTGCCGCTCGGCCTGGGCAACAGCCTGGGCTGGCCGGTCTGGACCTGGGCCTGCATGGCGGCGAGCGTCCCGGTGTTCGCACTCACCTGGCGCCGGCAGCGGGTGCTCGGGGCGCGCGGCGGGCAGCCGGTGCTGGACCTGGCGCTGCTCAAGGTGCACTCGTACCAGGCCGGGATCGGCTCGATCGTGGCGTTCATGGCGTACTTCGCCTCGTTCATGTTCACGCTGACGCTGCTGCTGCAGGCCGGGCGCGGTCTCACGGCCTTCCAGGCCGGGCTGGTGTTCGCGCCGATGGGCGTGATGTTCTCGATCACCTCGCTGCTGGGTACACGGCTGGTCAGGAGGTACGGCCTGATCGTCGTCATGATCGGCGGCACCGTCACGGCGCTCGGCCTGGGCCTGATGGTGGCCGGGGCCGGGCTGGGCCTGCCGTACGTCGTGGCCGCGCTGATCCTCGTCGGCGCGGGCAACGGCCTGGTCCTGCCGCAGCTCATCGGCGCGGCGCTGGTCGAGGTCGCGCCGCACCAGGCCGGGATCGGCTCCGGCATCCTGAGCACGGCCCAGCAGTTCGCGGGTGCGGGCGGCGTGGCCGTGATCGGCGCGGTCTTCTTCGCCGTCGCCGAGGGCGGGCGGCATGTCCTGGCCATGCGCTGGTCGGCGGGCATCAACCTGGCCCTCGTCCTGGTCGTGATCTCGACCGTGGCCTACAACCGGCGCCGCGCTATCCGGCGGGCAGCAGCGTCCCGTACAGCCGCGACACCCTCAGCCTGATCACCAGTCGCCGGTCGGCCACCACCTGCCGCAGGAACGCCTCCGTGTCGGCGGGCTCGGCGAACGACGGGCGCATGGCCAGCAGCTCCCTGCCCACCTCGTCACCCGGCTCGGCGCTCACCGGCGACAGCTCCGCCTTGCCCTCGGCCACGGCGTAGGACCAGAAGTCGTCGCTGGCCACGTAGAGCGCGCCACGGGGATCCTTGTGCAGCTGACGCACCTTGGGCAGATCGGCGAGGGTCGAGATCCGCACCACGCGCTGCTCCGGATCCCAGGCGTACAGGACGGTGGACAGGTACGGGTGGCCGTCGCCCTTGTTCGTCGCCAGCGCGCCGAACCGCTGCCTGGACAGCAGCTCCGACAGCTCCACGTCCCCGAGCGGCCGGGGTTCGGGGCCCGCTCCGGCCCCGGAGTTCACCGTCATGCATCACCCTTAGCCCGGATCCGGAAATATCACCCTATACCGAGCTCTCGGTTGAACGTCTGAGCGTCCGAGATCACCCAGTATTCGGCGAACCTGCCGTCCTCGGCCCGCAGGATGTCGTGCCCGCTGAAGGCGATCCTGGTGCCCTCGGCCGTCTCCGCGCCGGGGATGCCGCCCCGGTACGTCCCGCCGAACGTCCACCGCGCCGACACCAGGTCGCCGTCCACGATCGGCCCGACGTCCAGGGTCACCTTGACGTCGGCGAACGGCGCGTGCCCCTGCCGGAGCGCCTCGATCAGCCCGTCGGGCCCGGACACGTCCATGCCGGGCCAGTGCCCGGTGAAGCCGGGGGTGACCAGCTCGTGCGCCAGGTCGAAGTCGCCGTTCCACATCTCGAGCAGCCATCGTCTGTACAGGTTCGCGATCATCCAGGCCCACTACCCACTCGCCGGTAGGTTACAAGTCATGAATCTTGCCATTACCAGTGGATATGTCGTGCCGGTCGACGGCGACCCCATCGACGGCGGAACCGTACTCATCCAGGACGGGAAGATCACCGCGGTCGGCCGGGACGTGGCCGTACCCGAGGGGATCCCCGTCGTGGACGCCGCGGGCGGCTGGGTGCTGCCCGGTTTCGTGGAGGCCCACGGTCACCTCGGCGTGCACGAGGAGGCCGAGGGCTGGGCCGGCCAGGACACCAACGAGATGACCGACCCCAACGGCGCCCGCCTGCGCGCTCTCGACGCCATCAACCCGGCCGACCTGGCCTTCGGCGACGCGCTGTCCGGCGGGGTGACGACCGCGGTGATCAAACCCGGCTCCGGGAACCCGATCGGCGGCCAGACGGTCGCGATCAAGTGCTGGGGCAGGTCCGTGGACGAGATGCTGATCAAGGAGCCGGTGAGCGTCAAGAGCGCGCTCGGTGAGAACCCCAAGCGGGTGTACGGCGACCAGAAGAAGCTGCCGTCCACCCGCCAGGGCGTGGCGGCGGTGATCCGCGACGCGTTCATGAAGGCCCAGGACTACCGGGCCAGGAGGGCCGCCGCCGAGGACGAGGGCAAGCCGTTCGACCGTGACGGCACGCTGGAGGTCCTGGTCCGCGTGCTGGACGGCGAGCTGCCGTGGTGCCAGCACACCCACCGGGCCGACGACATCTCCACCGCGCTCCGGCTGGCCGGCGAGTTCGGCTACCGCCTGGTGATCAACCACGGCACCGAGGGGCACCTGCTGGCCGACGCCCTGGCCGAGCGGAACGTTCCCGTCATCATCGGCCCGCTGTTCACCACCCGGTCGAAGGTCGAGCTGCGCCAGCGTTCCCTGCGCAACCCGGGCATCCTCGACCGGGCCGGGGTCGAGCTGGCGATCACCACCGACCACCCCGTGGTGCCCATCAACTTCCTCGTGCACCAGGCCACGCTGGCGGTCAAGGAGGGCATGGACCCGGCCGCCGCGCTGCGCTCGATCACCGTGAACCCGGCCCGCATCATGGGCCTGGACGACCGGGTGGGCGCGTTGCGGCCGGGGCTGGACGGTGACGTGGTCATCTGGTCCGGCGACCCGCTGGACGTCATGAGCCGGGCGCTACGGGTGTTCATTTCCGGCCGGGAGGTGTATTCGTACACGAACGGTGAGTCCGTCGTGGCTGATCCGTATTATCGCGAATCAAGTGACCGTTAAGCGCATGTAGATGCGCGGCGCGCATAGTGGGCGAAGCCAACGGGAAGAGAGGCACCAAATGACTGCTCCGTTGCTCGCCCCGCGCCCCAGCAAGGCTCTGCTGGTCGGACTGGTCGTCTCCGGCGTCCTCGCCCTGATCGTGCTGGCCATCATGCTGTTCTCCGGCGGTCCCGTCGGGTTCGGCCTGTCCGCGCTGCTGGCCGTGGCGCCCCTTCCGGTGCTCCTCGCGGCCGTCCTCTCGCTGGACAGGCTCGAACCCGAGCCGAAGCTGCACCTCGCCTTCGCCTTCGCGTGGGGCGCGGGGGTGGCCATCGTGGCCGGCATCGCCCTGACGCTGCTCGGCCAGCAGCTGTTCGTCAGGGCGGGCTACGCCTCCGCGGCCGTCGAGGACATCGGCGCCGTGGTGCTGGCGCCGGTGGTCGAGGAGGCGCTGAAGGGCTCGGCGCTGCTGCTGCTCCTGCGCCGGCGGGCGGAGATCGACGGCCTGACCGACGGCATCGTGTACGCCTCCATGGCCGGCCTCGGCTTCGCCGCCGTGGAGAACGTGGGCTACTACCTGCTCGCGTTCGGCGAGGACGGCCCGGGCGCGGCGGTCCAGCTCTTCGTGGTGCGCGGGCTGATCGACCCGCTCGGCCATCCCATCTACACCTCCATGATCGGCCTCGGCGTCGCGTACGCGCTGACCCACCGCACGGCGGCCAGGTTCGCCGCGATCCCGCTCGGCTACCTGGGCGCGGTCCTCCTGCACGGCCTCTGGAACGGCGCCGCCACCACGGGCTCGCTCACCTGGCTGGGCGCCGCCTACCTGGTGATCATGGCCGCGCTGGTCCTGCTCATCGTGGTGACCGTCGTCGAGCGCCGCCAGCTCGTCGCCCGGATGGCCTACTACCTGCCCGCCTACCAGCAGACCGGCCTGATCACCGACGCCGACGTCCGCATGCTGACCACGCTGTCCACCCGCAAGACGGCCCGCAAGTGGGCCAGGGGAGCGGGGCTCGGCCGCGCCATGAGCGACTACCAGCAGGCGGCGACCGAGCTGACCCTGCTGCACCTGCGGGCGGAGCGGCACGCCGTGGAGCCGCGCAGGTTCGGGCTGGAGCGCGACGCGCTCCTCGGCGTGATGGCGCACGCCCGCCGCTGGTAGTCACTCGAAGGCTGGTCAGTCCCTCGGCAGCAGGAAGTCCCGCAGGTGCGCGAGCACGGCGTCCGGCTGCTCCTCGGCCAGGAAATGCCCGCAGTCGGGAATTTCGGCTCCCCGCACGTCAAGTGCGTAATCGCGCCAGATGTCGAGCACCGGCACCCTGCTGGGCAGCCCGGCCGCGCCCCACAGCGCGAGCACCGGCAGCTCCAGCCGCCGGCCCGCCTCCCAGTCGGCGTCGTCGTGCTCGGCGTCATACGGGAACGAGGCCCGGTAGTCCTCGAACCCCGCCCGCAGCGCCCCCGGCCGCTCGAAGGCCCGCACGTACTCGTCGACCTCCAGCCGCGACCGCTGAACCGTCCACTTGTCGAAGAAGTAGCCCAGGTAGCCGCGCACGTCCTGGCCCGCGAGCCGCTCCGGCAGGTCGGGCTGCAGGTGGAAGGTCCAGTGCCAGGTGCCGGCCGCCAGCCCGGTCGTCATGTCGTACCTGCGCCACATCTCCCTGGTCGGGATGATGTCCATGACCACCAGGCGGTCCACCTCGCCGGGGTGGTCGAGCGCGTACCGGTGGGCGACCCTGGCCCCCCGGTCGTGCCCGGCGAGCAGCACCCGGTCGTGGCCGAGCGAGCGCGCCAGAGCGCGGACGTCGGCCGCCATCGTGCGCTTGTCGTAGCCGGTGGCCGGCTTGTCGGTGTGGCCGTAGCCGCGCAGGTCGGGTGCCACCACGGTGAAGTGCGCGGCCAGCGCGGGGATGAGGTGCCGCCAGCAGTGGGAGGTCTGCGGCCATCCGTGCAGCAGGACGAGCAGCGGGCCCGCGCCGTCGATCAGGTAGTGCATGCGCAGCCCGTCGAGGTCGGCCATCCGCGATTCGGTCATGGTCTCCACTCCATCATGGTCATTTCCGGACGGCCAGCACGGCCAGCGCCGTGCCACCCGTGAGCACGACGCAGGCCGCCACCGCGACCGCCGTGCCCTGGGCCAGGCCGAAGGCCCCCACGAGTGCCGCCATCCCGGCGGCGCCCAGCGAGGAGCCGACGTACCTGGCGGTGTTGTTCGCCCCCGAGCCCATGCCGACCCGGTGCGCCGGCACGCTCTCGATCGCCAGGTGCGTGATCGAGGAGTTGATCAGCCCCGATCCCACCCCGCTCACCGCCAGCCCGCCGGCGATCAGCGGCAGGGACAGCGAGGAGCCCGCGCCCAGCAGCGCGGCGAACCCGGCCGCGCTCAGCCCCAGGCCCAGGGCCAGCCGCGCGGCCGTGCCGAGGCGTACGTGCCGGGTCAGCAGCGACGCCACGAACGACAGCCCCGACCAGACGCAGAACAGCAGCGCCGTGTCCAGCGGCGCCAGCCCGTGGGCCGTCTGCAGCACGGTCGGCAGGTAGCTGAGCAGCCCGACCACCGCCGCCCCCACGACCAGCGCCCCGCCGGTCGCCACCAGGAACGCCGGCCGCCCGAACAGCTCCAGGTCCAGCAGCGGCTCCGGCCGCCGCAGCTCGACCGCCACGAACGCCGCCAGCAGCACCACGGCCAGCGCGAACGCCTCGAGCACGACCGGCCGGCCCCACCCGGCGCGCCCCTCCGTCACCCCCGCGACCAGCGCCGCCACCCCCAGGCTGAGCAGCACCACCCCCGGCACGTCCAGCCTGCGCGGCACCTCGGAGCGCGACTCCTCCAGCACCCGGGCCGACATGATCGCCAGCACCAGCGCGCCGGCCGCCATCAGCCAGTACGCAGCCCGCCAACTCGTCACCGCGGCCGGCAGCCCGGACACCAGCGGCCCCACCGCGGTGCCCAGCCCGATCATGGCCCCGTACCGCCCGGTGGCCCGCACCCGCTCCGCCCCGGTGGGGAAGGCATGTCCCACGATGCCCAGGCTCGCCGCCAGCATCGCCGCGCTCGCCGCGCCCTGCACCAGCCGGGCCAGCACGAACACCGGCACGGTCGGGCTCACCGCGGCCACCACGCTGGCGGCGGCCAGCACGCCCGTGCCCGCGACGAGCACCCGCCGGCGCCCGTAGTCGTCGGCCAGCCCGCCCGCGACCAGCAACATCGAGGACAGCCCGAGCGCGATCGAGCCCAGGATCCAGACCGGCCCGGTCGGCCCCGCGCCCAGCGATCGCGCGGTCTGCGGCAACGTCACCATCGGCAGCGTGAAGTTGGTGAGCACGAGCAGCGGCGCCCACGACGCCACGGCGAGCGTCGCCCGGTGCTGCGACGTCATCGGTTCGGTCATTGAACTCATGCCGCGCACGCTAGCACGGTTCGGTGAATGAACTAACATGGGTCCCATGGCGCTCGGCAAGAACTACGACGGCCAGGACTGCGCGCTGGCCAGTGCCCTGGAAGTGATCGGTGAGCGGTGGACGCTGCTGGTCATCCGCGACGCCATGTACGGCGTGCGCCGCTTCGGCGACTTCCAGGCCCACCTCGACATCCCCAGGGCGGTCCTGTCCCAGCGGCTGGCCGCGCTCGTCGAGGCGGGCCTGCTGGAGCGCCGCCGCTACCAGGACGCGCCGCCCCGCGACGAATACCTCCTGACCCCCGTCGGCCGCGAGCTCTGGCAGCCCGTGCTGGCCCTGGGCCAGTGGAGCGACCGCCACCTGGCCGCGAACGGCCCCCGCCGCGTCTTCCACCACGTGCCCTGCGGCACCCGGCTCGACCCGCTGTCGGTCTGCTGCACCTGTGGCAGGAGCGTCCCGATCGAGGAGGTCGAGGTCCGCCCCGGCCCGGGGCTCGGCACAGACACGCGGCAGGACCAGGTGAGTCTCGCCCTTCGGACGCCCCACCGGATGTTGGCCCCGATTCCTGACAAAATTGGGTGAAACCCCCGAAGGGAGATCGCATGAGCTGGTCGGAGATCGAGTCGGAGGCCGAGCTGCGTGAGCTCCTCGGCGAGGTCATGCCGAGGGCGGCGACCAAGGAGCGGGTGCGCCTGCACGAGCGCGACCTCGAGTGGCTGGCGGCCTCGCCCTTCTGCCTGATCGCCACCTCGGACGAAGCGGGCAACTGCGACGTCTCGCCCAAGGGCGACCCGGCCGGCTTCGTCCACGTGATCGACGACGTGACGATCGCGATCCCGGACCGCCCGGGGAACCGCCGGGCGGACGGATTCCTCAATATCCTGAAAAATCCGCACGTGGGGTTGCTCTTCCTGATCCCCGGGCGCAACGAGACCCTGCGCGTCAACGGCCGGGCCCGGCTCGTCCGCGAGGCCCCGTTCTTCGACGAGCTGATCGTCAAGGGCCACCGCCCGCACCTCGCGCTGGTCGTCGAGATCGAGCAGATCTTCTTCCACTGCGCCAAGGCGTTCCTGCGCTCGGCGCTGTGGAAGCCGGAGAGCTGGGGGTCCGACGCCCTGCCGTCGCACGCGAGGCTGGTCAAGGACGTGCAGAAGGTGGAGGAGAGTCTCGAGGAGCTCGAGAGCTACTACGGCGAGTCGTACGCCAAGCGCCTGTACGGCTGACCTCAGGCGGCGGGGGTGGGGCCGCTGGGGAAGCGGATGATGTTCCGGCCGGTGTAGGCGCGGAGGTCGATCACCTTGGGATCGGCGGGAGGCTTACGGTGCCCGGCCGAGCGGATGTCGCGGATCTTGTGCCTGGCAACGTGTGGTGGCACCACCACAAGCCTCTTCATCGTGAGCCCCCCGTGATATTTCTGTTACCTATGTTATCTACAGATACCCCCGTAAGTTTGGTGTAAGGAGTAAGTCAATAGGGAAGTCTGCGACCTGCCGGCGACCGCAGGTCCAGCTCCGTGCTCAGCCGGGTGCGCCGCTTGGCGGCCGACTTCGTGACTCTGACGCGTTTCATGGTCTCCCCTTCCGAAAGCGCGTTCCGTTCTCCTTCTCAAGATCCCGCGCCGCGCCGGTCTGCGGCGTGCCGGCGGGAGCTTGCCGCCCGCCATGCGCGCCAACCTAATCCGGGCCGGCCGGCTCGCTCAATGCATTTGTACGAGTGCGCACACATTCGTCGTACGCCCCTATAGACCGCGACGGCCCGCCCTCTGTGACAACTCCGGCGAAAGAGATTCGACGCGCACCCCCTGCCCGGATGTGCGCGGCCGAGCCCGGAAGAAGATCCTTACTATGGCCTGACCGAAATCCGAAGGGGGCCGGTAGATGCCGCTGATCGCGGTCTGTGCGGCGTGGGCCGTGTTCTGGGGGTCGTGGTCGGCCCTGCTTCCCGCCGTCAAGCTGGAGCTCGGCCTGTCGGCGGGGGATCTCGGGCTGGCCCTGAGCGCCGTACCGGTGGGAGCGCTGCCCGCGATGGCGCTGGCGGGTCGGCTGGCCCGCGGGCGGGAACGCGCCGCGCTGATGGTCACGATGGGCCTGTTCGCGCTCAGCGTGGCCGCCATCGGGCTGGCCGCCTCCGCCTGGCAGCTCGCGCTGGCGCTGCTGCTGGTCGGCGCCACCAGCGGCGCCCTCGACATCGCGCTGAACCTGGCCACCGGCCGCGCCGAGCGGGAGAGCGGCCGACGCCTCTTCCAGCCCGTGCACGCCGCCTTCCCGGTCGTGGTCATCGCGGCGGCGCCGCTCACCGGCCTGGCCCGCTCGTACGGCCTCGACGTCGCCGCCGTGCTCCTGATCGTCGCGCTGATCGTGGCCGCCACGTCGCTGACCCTGCTGGCGCTGCCCCTGGGCCACGGCCGGCCCGACGCCCCTGCCGCCGGCGCCGGCCGGCGCCTGTGGGGTTCGGCGGTGGTGCTGGGGGTGCTGGCCGCCTGCGTCCTGGTCATCGAGAACTCGGTCGAGCAGTGGTCGGTGCTGCTGCTGGAGGAGCACCGGGACGCCACCCCGCTGGTCGCCAGCGCCGCGCCCTCGGTCTACATGGCGGCGCTGACGGCCGGCCGGCTGATCGTGCAGGCGCTGCCCCGGACGCCGCTCAGGGCGTTGTACCTGGTGGCCGGCCTCGGCGGCGGCGCCGGGATCGCCCTGGCGGGGCTGGGCGGCGGCGTGCCGCTCTCGCTGGCCGGGTTCGCGGTCACCGGGCTGGCCCTCGGCCCGCTGGTGCCCGCCCTGCTCAGCCGGGCCGCGGCCGACGACGCGAGCGGGACGATGGTGTGGGGGGTGTCGACCATCTCCTACACCGGGTTCGTGGTGAGCCCGCTGCTCGTGGCCGGGCTGAGCGGGTGGCTCGGCCTGCCCGCCGCCCTGGGCGCGCTGGGGCTCCTGGGCCTGCCCCTGGTGGCCCGCTTCGCCGTCGAGCGCCCGCGACGGAGGAAGGCGGTCTGAATATGGTGGTTTCTTGGGGAAAAGAGACCCAGGAACCGGGTATCCCCCCGGCGGATCGACTGCAAAGGGGATCACCATGGCTGTCTGCGAGACCTGCGGTAACGACTACGACATGGCGTTCGAGGTGCACGCGCAGGGAGCGGTGCACACCTTCGACTGCTTCCAGTGCGCGATCGAGGCGATGGCGCCCATCTGCGAGCACTGCGGCACCAAGGTCATCGGACATGGGGTGCAGTCGGGCGAGCACTGGTACTGCTGCGCCCACTGCGCCCGCGAGGAGGGCAACAAGGGCATCGTCGACCGCGTGATGGCCGGCACCTCGGCGTAGGCACCCGCTAGCCCGCGATCAGGGCGCGCATCCGCGCGACCGCCTCGTCGAGCGGGCCCTGCGGCACCGGGGCGGCGAGGTCGAGGGTGATGTCACCGCCCTTGGCCTCCCACACTCCGGCGACCCGCCCCTCGTGGACGACCACGGGGGAGATCCACCCTGCCTGCCTGCTGACCTTGGGCTTGAGCTCCGGCGGGAGCAGCGGGGCGAGCCCGCGGGGCGCGGCCAGGACGAACTGGTCGAAGCCCGGCAGCAGGTGCACCTCGGCCGACGGCTCGGTGCCGGCGACGTCGTCGAGGTGCTCGGTCAGCGCCGTCAGCGTCATGCCGTCGTCCGTCTCGACCTGCGTCAGCTCCGGCGCCAGGTCACGGAACCAGCCCTTCAGCACGGCCTTCCTGGCCACGCCGCCGAACAGCCAGGTGTCGAACATCTCCGGCGTGGCCGGGCCGTGCGCACCCAGGAAGGCACGGACCAGGCGCGGCCCCGCCTCCTCGTGCGGCGGCAACCCGGCCGGCCAGCCGGGCACCCAGGCGCGCGGGGCGGTGAAGGCCACCCGGCCGTCGAGCGGCGGCCCGTAGCACAGCTCGCCCAGCCGGCTCAGCGGCTTGAGCAGGGCGCCCCAGCCGGACGTGAGCGCCTGCTGGAGATGGGCGTCCCCGGTCACCTCCACCACGGCGTCAACCAGCTCTTCCCGGGTCAGCGCCCGCTCGCCCAGCGCGCGGGGCACCGCGTCGATGATCGCCTCGATCTCATCGGCGGTGACGCCGTGGCCGCGCTGCCAGGAGCCCTTCTCCCAGAAGCGCAGCGTGCTCAGCGCCGCGCAGTAGTCGGCGAGCTGGTCGGCGGGGACCAGGTGCAGGGTGCCGCGCATGATCCACGTCTTGACCAGCGTGCGCTCGCTCCACAGCGCCTTGTCGATCTCCTCGGGATCGGGCCTGGCGCTCCTGACCGCCACCGCCAGCCGGGCCGACGAGGCGACCTGGCTCTGCACGCCGCACAACCGCCGGGCGACGGCCACGGCGTTCTCAGCGCCGGCCCCGCTCACGAACTGCCGGCGCAGGCGCCAGGAGAGGATCTGGGGCCAGGTCAACCTCGTCGTCATACGTCCAGTAGTACACCGGGCCGCCGACACTTCAGCCCGTGAAGCCGATGTCCTCGTACTGGAGGTCGTAGAAGCCCCGCGCCCCCACGTTCGCCAGCGTCTGCCGCACGGCCACCATCTGCGGCCGCTGGTAGAGCGGGAGCACGTTCACCTCCTGCCAGATCAGCTTGTCGGCCGCGTTCGTCGCCGAGCGGGCCCGCACCGGCTCCAGGCTCTGCGCGGCCCGGCTCATGGCCTGGTCGATGGCCGCCGATCCGGTGCGCCCGAAGTTCGCGTTCCAGTTCTGGCCGTTGGTCGCGTTCGCGTAGATGCCGTAGCTGCTGGAGACCGGGAACGGCGTCCCGATGTAGGCGAACGGCGTGATGTCGAAGTTCCCGGGGATCACGTATTTGGTGAAGAAGTCGTCGCTGGGCACGGCCTTGATGGTGAGCTTGACCCCGATCTGGCCGAGCATGGTCTGCGCCAGCTCCCCCTCCGACTTGCTGATCTGCACCCCGGAGGGCACCACGAACCGCAGGTCGAGGGGCTTGCCGTTCTTCTGCCTGACGGACCCGCTCAGCTTCCAGCCGGCGGCGTCCAGCAGTTGCCGGGCCTTGCCCGGGTTGTACGCGCCGAGCTCTCCGGCGTTGTCCTGGTAACCCTCCTGGGTGTTCATGAAGAAGTGGTTGTTCAGCAGCGCGATCGGCCAGTCCAGCCCCTGCAGGTCCGACTGGGCGATGGCCTGGCGGTTGATGCCGAGCTGGATGGCCTGGCGCACGCTGCGGTCCCGGAGCAGCTCGCTGGAGCCGTTGAAGGTGAAGTGCCGGAAGTCGGGCCCGGCCGCCTCGCGCACCTGGGCCCCCGTGGTGGCCTTGGCACGCGCGTAGTCGGGCGCGGACGGCTGGATGTCGATGATGTCGAGCTCCCCGTTGCTGAACGCGCTGATCAGCGCGTCGTGCTCGGAGGCCCGATAGATGATCTTGTCCAGCTTGGCCCGGTCGCCCCACCACGCGTCGTCCCGCACCAGCGTGATCGTCTTCGCCGTCTGGTCGAACCCGCCGAACTTGAACGGCCCCGCCGTCACCGGGATCTTGTTCAGCCAGGCGGTGTTGAACGCCCCGGCGTCGTGGTTGGTGGAGGCCGGCAGCAACGGCCCGAACAGCGCCTGCCAGTCACCGAACGGCCTGGCGAACGTCACCACCACCTCGTGGTCGTCCTTGCCCCGCGCCACCTTCTCGATGTCCTGGTAGCCCGTGGACGAGGCGATCCGGAAGGCCGAGTCGCGCCCGTTGAGCGCCCGCCACTGCGCCTGGTAGTCGGCCCAGGTGATCGGCTTCCCGTCGGACCATTTCGCCTTCGGGTTCAGCGTGTACGTCACCACCTGCTTGGGCCGCTGGTCGGTCACCTTGGCGTCGACCACGTAGTCGTGGTCCACCGAGATCTCCGCCTTCTCGTTGGACGTGAACGGCGAGGGCAGCAGCGCGTTGCTGACCACGGCGGCCATGGCCAGGTTGCCGTCGACGTGGTTCCTGTTCCACTGCGAGGGGAACTCGTTGATGCCCCAGCGCAGCGTCCCGCCGTCCTTGACCTTGTCCCGCGGCTGCGGGTTGATGTCGAAGGCCTTGATCGTACGCTCGTCCCCGGCGCTGTCCTGGACCTCCGGGCCGCCCTGGTTGCCCCCACAACCCCCCAGCAGCAGCGAGCCCGCCAGCGAGCCCACCACCGTGGCGGCCACGACCAGACGTGATGCTTTCATCGAGCGAATTCCTCCTGGATCGAGCGAGGTCTATACGACTTCGCGCCTCTCTGCGTAATGGCAGGCCGCCCCCTGGTCGTCGCCCAGCAGCCGCACCTCGGGCTCGACGTCGACGCAGAGCCTGCGTTGCTCGTCGGTGAGCTCGGCGCGGAACTTGGGGCACCTGGTGCGGAATCTGCAGCCCGTCGGAGGGTTGGCCGGGCTGGGTAGGTCGCCTTCGAGCAGGATCCGCGCGCGGGAGCGCTCGCGTACGGGATCGGGCAGCGGGATCGCCGACAGCAGAGCCTGCGTGTACGGATGGGCCGGGGCGTCGTAGACGGCGTCCACCTGGCCGATCTCGGCGATCCTGCCCAGGTACATCACCGCCACCCGGTCGGCGATGTGCCGCACCACGGCCAGGTCGTGCGCCACGAACAGGTAGGACAGGCCGAGCCTGGCCCGCAGCGAGTCGAGCAGGTTGATCACCCCCGCCTGGATCGACACGTCCAGCGCGGAGACCGGCTCGTCCAGCACCAGCAGCCGGGGCTCCAGCGCGAGCGCCCTGGCGATGCCGATGCGCTGCCGCTGCCCGCCCGAGAAGTCCTGCGGGTAGCGGGCGGCGTGCGCGGGATCCAGCCCCACCAGGGCGAGCAGCTCGCCGATGCGCCGCCCGGGGTCGCGCCGGCCGTGCGTGCGCAGCGGCTCGGCCAGGATGTCGTAGACGGTCATGCGCGGGTCGAGCGAGGCCAGCGGGTCCTGGAAGACGACCTGCATGTCGCGTCTGACCTCGGTGCGCTCCGCGCGGCTCATCCGGGCGGTGTCGTGACCGAGCACGACGACGCCGCCCTCCTGGGGCGGGGTCAGCTCCAGGATCTGCGTCAGCGTGGTCGTCTTGCCGCTGCCCGACTCGCCGACCAGCCCCAGCGTCTCACCCTGCCGGAGGTCGAAGCTGACCCCGGCCACCGCGTGCACCGTGCCGACCCGCCGCTTGAACACCGCCCCCTTGAGCAGCGGGTAGTCCTTGACCAGGTTGTGCACCTCCAGCACGGCCCGCTCGCCGCGCACCCGCAGCGCGGTGCCGTCGCCCGGCGCCGCGTGCCGGCCGGGGCCACGCGGCCCCACTTCCTCCCAGCGGATGCACGCCGCCCGGTGCTCCTCGCCCACCTTGAACAGCGGCGGCTCCCGCTCGTCACACGCGTCGATCCGCATCGGGCAGCGCGGCGCGAACGGGCACCCGGGCGGCAGGGCCGAGGGCGACGGCGGGTTGCCCTCGATGGGCACCAGCGGCTGCCGCCCGTCGCGGTCCACGCGCGGGATCGAGCCGAGCAGGCCCACGGTGTACGGCATCCGCATCCGGTAGTAGATGTCGTCCACGCCGCCCACCTCGACGGGCCGCCCGGCGTACATGACCAGCACCCGGTCGGCGAACCCGGCCACCACCCCGAGATCGTGCGTGATCATGATGATCGCCGCGCCGGTCTTGGCCTGCGCCCGCTTCAGCACCTCCAGCACCTGTGCCTGGATGGTGACGTCGAGCGCCGTGGTCGGCTCGTCGCAGATGATCACGTCGGGGTCGTTGGCGATGGCCATCGCGATCACCACGCGCTGCCGCATGCCGCCGGAGAACTCGTGCGGGAAGGCCAGCGCCCGCTCGGCCGGGTGCGGGATGCCGACGAGCTCCAGCAGCTCGATCGCCTTGACCAGGGCCGTCTCCTTGCTGACCCGCTGGTGCACGCGCACGGCCTCGGCGATCTGGTCGCCCACCCGGTAGACCGGGGTGAGCGCGGACAGCGGATCCTGGAAGACCATCGACATGGACTTGCCGCGGACGGCGTTGAGCCTGCGCTCCGGCGCTCCGATCAGCTCCTGGCCGTGCAGGCGCACGGAGCCGGTGACGCGCGCCCCCGGCGGCAGCAGCCCCATGACGGCGGCCGAGGTGACCGACTTGCCCGAGCCCGATTCGCCCACGATGCCGAGCACCTCGCCCGGACGTACGGAATAGCTCACCCCCCGCACGGCGCGCACGTCGCCGAACGACACGTTGAGGTCGTTGACCTCGAGGACCGGGGTCATCGCGCCCCCCTCGCCGAGGACGGGTCGAACGCGTCGCGCAGCGCGTCGCCGACGAGGTTGACCGCCAGCACGGTGATCACCAGCAGCCCCGCCACGAACCAGAACGTCCACGGCGCGTAGACCGCGGTCTTGGAGCCGTCGGCGATGAGCGTCCCGAACGACACGTCGGGCGGCTGGATGCCGAACCCGAAGTAGGACAGCGAGGTCTCGGTGAGGATGGCGCTGCTGACGTTGAGGGTGGCGTCCACGATCAGCAGCGACGACAGGTTGGGGATCACGTGGCGGAAGATGATGCGCACCGGCGGCACGCCCATGTAGCGGGCGGCCTGCACGAACTCCCGCTCCTTCACCGAGATCGCCATCCCGCGCACGATCTTCGAGGTCACCATCCACAGGAACAATGCCAGCATGATCACGAACAGCCACCACTGCCCCGACCCGAACAGCGGCGACAGGATCGCCAGGATCAGGAACGCCGGCAGCACGAGCAGCAGGTCGGTCACCCAGCTCAGCGCCCGGTCGGTCCACCCCGGGAAATAGCCGGCGAACGCCCCCACCACGGCCGCCAGCGCCGTGGACACCAGCGCCGCAAGCAACCCCACGACCAGCGACTTCTGCATGCCGCGCAGCGTCACCGCGAAGACGTCGGAGCCTGTTTGGAGCGTTCCGAACCAGTGGCGCGGCGAGGGCGGCTGCATGAACGCGGTGAAGTCTTTGTCGGTGTAGGTCCACGGGCTGAACAGCGGCCCCACGAAGGCCAGCAGGAACATCAGCGCGAGCACCGCGAAACCGATCCGGCCCTGCGCGGAGCGGAAGAACCGCCCGGTGACCACCCGCGCCCTCGACGGCGCCCTGGTCAGAACGCCGTCGGTGAGCTCTTCCGCCCGCTCCTCGTCGGACAGCGTCATCGGGCCCGCACCCTCGGGTCGAGCGCGGCGTGCAGCAGATCGGCGGCCAGCGAGGCGCACAACACGGCGATGGCGGCCAGGAAGGAGATGGCAGCGACGGTGTTGACGTCGTTGCCGAAGATCGAGTTGATCAGCTGCTCGCCCAGCCCGTGCCAGCCGAAGATCTTCTCCGTGAACGTGGCCCCGGTCAGCAGCACCCCGAACGTGAACGCGAAATAGGTCACCACCGGGATCATCGCCGTGCGCAACGCGTGGCGGGTCAGCGCCTTGCGCCTGCTGAGCCCCTTGGCCCTGGCCGTACGGACGAAGTCGGCCCCCAGCACGTCGAGCATCATGTTGCGCTGGTAGCGGCTGAAGACCGCGATCAGCCCCATGGACAGCGAGATCGTCGGCAGGACCAGGTGTTGCAGCCGGTCGACCACGTGCCCCCAGAACCCGGTCGTCAGGCCGTCGCTGTATTCGCCGCTGACCAGGAACACCTGGCGGCCGAACAGGTGCTCGTTGGCCCACGAGGCCAGCAGGATGAGCATGTTGGCCAGCACCACCACCGGGACCGCGAGCACCACGAACGACAGGCCGGTCGAGAGCCGGTCGAACCACCCGTATTGCCGGACCGCCGCCAGCGCGCCGGTGAGCACCCCGAGCAGGCTGCCGAAGAGCAGCCCCAGCACGACCAGCCGGAAGGTGACGCCCATGCGGCGCTTGATGTCCTCGTTGACCGGCGCGCCCGCGACGGTCCTGCCGAAGTCGCCGTGCAGCAGGCCGCCCGCCCAGGTGGCGTAGCGCTGCAGCAGCGGCGTCTTGTCGTTGAGGTTGAGCGCGCTGAGCTGGGCGTCGACCACGGCCGGCGGGGGCTTGGGGGTGCGGTCGGCGTAGTTGGAGCGGGGATCCAGGGCGGTGGCCGCCAGCAGGTAGGCGAGGCTGGCCGCCACGGCGACGAGCACGGCGTAGTTGAGCAGCCTGCGGGCCAGGAACCCCGCCATCGCTCCCCCTCCGACGCGCACCCGCACGTAGCGGTGCCGGGCTTGGCCATCACCGACCCGCTCACTCTACGACATCACGCGGACACTATGAGGCAACATGCCATGGACTGGGACCCCTACCTTGTGGGGTTCCGGGAGGGGGCGCGGCGGCCGTTTCAGCGCCCGGCGAGCTCGTCCACGGCCGTGCGGACGTCCTCGCTCGTGATCGTGGTCAGGTCGGCCGAGCTGGCCGATCCGCCGCGCGCGGCGTGGGCGGCCAGCCGCACGTCGCGCCGCATGGCCGCCCGCTCGAACAGGGACCTGGCGAAGCGGCCGTTGCCGAGCCCGTCGATCAGCCGCTCCTCGCACACCCAGGCGAACACCTCGTCGAGACGGCTCAGCGCCTCTTCGTCGAACGAGTCGCCCGACTTCTCCGCCAGCAGCACCGCGATCTGCGACAGCTCGGCCGGCGAGTAGCTGGGGAAGGCCACCCGCTGGTTGAACCGGCTGGCCAGGCCCGGGTTGGTGGCCAGGAAGGCGTCCATCTCGCGCTCGTAGCCGGCCAGCACGATGACGAGCCGGTCGCGGTCGTCCTCGGCCCGCTTGAGCAGGGTCTGCACGGCCTCGGCCCCGAACGCGTCGCCGCCCTGGTAGCCGGGGTTGACCAGGCTGTAGGCCTCGTCGATGAACAGCACGCCGCCCAGCGCCCGGTCGACCAGCTCGTTGGTCTTGATCGCGGTCGCGCCGAGGTGCTGGCCCACCAGGTCGGCCCGGTGCGCCTCGACCACGTCGGGCCGGGCCAGCAGGCCGAGCGCGGCGAAGATGCGGCTCAGGACCCGGGCGACCGTGGTCTTGCCGGTGCCGGGCGGGCCGGCGAACACGAAGTGCCGCATCTGCTGCGGCGTGGGCAGCCCGCGCTCCTGCCGCATCCTGGCCACCTGGAGCTGGGCCGCGATCGCGTGCACCTGCCGCTTGACCGGGGCCAGCCCGGCCATCCTGTCGAGGTCGGCCAGCGCCTCCTCCAGCGTGGGGGTGGCGACGTAGCCGCGGAAGCGGGCGGTCAGCTCCTGGAACGCCTTGGTCACGTCGGGCGTGGTGGTGGTCACCAGGTCCTGGGTGGTCGGGGTGCCGCCGGCGCCCACCACGCGTACGTCGCGGGCCTGCGCGGCGGCCTCGACCAGGCTGCGGGCGAACCTGGCGTTGCCCAGCTCGTCGATCAGCCCGCGCCGGTGCACGTCGTCGTACAGGCCGAGCAGCACCCGGCGGGTCTCGGAGCCCATCGTGTCGCCCCTGCGCCGCTGCAGCAGCTCGGTGACCTCGACCAGCTCGGCGGGGGAGTAGCCGGGGAAGCGCACCCGGGTGGCGAACCTGCTGGCCAGGCCCGGATTGCTGGACAGGAACGAGCCCATCTCCTGCTCGTAGCCGGCCAGGATGATGATCACCCGGTCGCGGTCGTCCTCGGCCCGCTTGAGCAGGGTCTGCACGGCCTCGGCGCCGAACCTGTCGGGCTGCCCGTCGGAGGAGTTGACCAGCCCGTACGCCTCGTCGATGAACAGCACGCCGCCCAGCGCCCGGTCCACCAGCTCGTTGGTCTTGATCGCGGTCGCGCCCAGGAACTCGCCCACCAGGTCGGCCCGCTGCGCCTCGACCACGTAGGGGGTCTCCAGCAGGCCGAACGCGTAGAAGATCTTGGCCAGCGCGCGGGCGACGCTGGTCTTGCCGGTGCCGGGCGGGCCGACGAAGACGAAGTGCCTGGTGGGCCGCCCGGTGGTGTAACCGGCCTCGGCGCGCAGCCTGGAGGCCTCGATGGAGGCGGCGATCGAGCGCACCTGCTCCTTGACCGGCGCCAGCCCGATCATGCTCTCCAGCTCGCCGAGCGCCTCCTCGACGGAGATCTGCGGCGGCGCGCCGGTCTTGTCGTGCGGCGCCTCGGGCCTGCCCTCGCGGGCCCTGACGCGGACCTGCTGCTCCTGGGCGGCCACGCTCTCCGCCTTGGCCTTGCGGGCGAGCACGAACCGGTGGACGAGGACGGCCGCGGCGGCGGCGTAGGCGACCCAGACCGCGGTGCCGTCGGAGACGGGCGAGAGCGCGGCGGCGAGCAGGCCGGCGGGGACGAGCGCCATCAGCGTGCTCATCCACGGGGTCACCCAGCGGATCAGGTGGGCCGCGGCGGCGACCGGCAGGGCCAGCGCGACCATCGCGTGCACGGTCGCGGCGCCCGGGGGGAACAGCCCGGAGAACGCCACCAGAGCCAGGACGATCCAGCCCGCGACCACCAGCGCGGTGGCGGCGGCGCGCGGGAAGCGCATGGTCAGCGCGACGAACGCGAGCAGCAGGAGCACCAGGGGGAAGGTCTTGAGCAGGTCCCACCCGAGCGCCGCGCCCACCCCCATGGCGGCCACCAGGGCGACCACGTAGAGCACCCGGCGCACGGCCGGGGGAATCTGGAAATAACGCAGCCGAACCTTCTCGAACAGATCCCGCGCCGCGGCCCGCCCCAAGGCCTGGCCCCTGTCAGCGGCGCTGTCGGACTCACGCATCACGCCTCCCCGGTCCGCCCCCGGTTATACCGCACCGGACCGACTATTGGGCGGACCTGACACGCTAGGTGGAGGTCACGAAAAGGGCTATCTGACGCCCGAGTTCCGCCCCCGCGTCCTCTTGGAGGAAGTGCCCGGCGCCCTTGATCACGGGATGTTGCAGGCCGGCCGCGCCGCGCATCGTTTTGAGCAGAATGGGCGCCATGCCCCCCGTGATCGGATCGCTGTCGGAGAACGCCACCAGGAACGGCCGGTCCAGCGTGGTGAGGATCTGCCAGGCAGCGCGGTTGGCGGGCGCGGCGGGATCGGCCGGCGTGATCGGCACGAGGCCGGGCATGGCACGCGGTCCCGCCTTGTACGACTCGTCGGGGAACGGCGCGTCGTAGGCCGCCCGTACCTCCTCCGGCAGCTCGCTCCGGCAGCCCGCCTGGACCAGCCGGGCGATGTCCAGCACCGGTGCCTTGAGCACCGCGTCCCTGAAGCGGTGCCACACGTCAGGCATGGGAATGTCACCCGTCGGCAAGCCCGTGTTGGCGGCCACGATCCTGGCGACGCTCTCGGGGTGCTCGGCGGCGATCCGCAGCCCGATCAGGCCGCCCCAGTCCTGGCCCACGATCGTCATGCCGCCGAGGCCGAGGGCGTCGAGCAGCAGGGCGCGGGTCCACTCGACGTGCCTGGCATAGGTGTGGTCGGCCAGGTCGGCGGGTTTGTCGGAGCGGCCGAAGCCGACGAGGTCCACCGCGATCGCGCGCAGCCCGGCCGCGGCCAGCTCCGGCAGCACGTGCCGGTAGAGGAACGACCAGCTCGGCTCGCCGTGCAGCAGCACGACCGGCTGCCCGTCGGCGGGGCCCGTCTCGACGTAGGCCATGCGCAGGCCGTCGGCGACTTCGGCGTAGTGAGGCTCGTAGGGGAAGTCGGGCAGGTTCGCGAAGCGCTCTTCGGGCGTGCGCAGGGTTCGCATAGAACAAGATTCTACTCAGCGGCGCTGGTGACGTCCCGGGAACTCTCCCACCAGCACCTGCTTGGGCGTGACGCGCAGGACGTCCGAGTCGGCCAGGGCGATCCCGCGCACCTCGACCCAGAACCGCCGCTGCAGCGGGTCGGTCGCGAACACCGCCACCCTGGGGTCCTCCTCGATGGCCTCCCACGCCTCCGTCTCGGCGATCAGACGCAGCTCGCCCGAGGAGGTCACGGAGGCCACCGCCCCGGCGACCCGGGGGCCGAGGGCGTCGCCGTAGGACAGGACGATGCTGCGGGCGTACGAGAAGGTCTGGCGTACCTCCGAGTCCAGCGCCACCGACGGCTCGGCCCCCATGGGCAGGTCGCACATGAGCAGGGAGGCCCGCCACGGCCCCGGACCGCCCCGCCACCACGCGCGCACGGCGCGCGCCGCGAACACGACCGCCGCCGCCCCGAGCGCGCCCAGCCCGATCCGCCACGCCCACGCCGAGCCCAGCAGCCCGCCCGCCGCGCAGGCGGCGGCGGACAGCAGGACGAGCCCGGTCGCGGTGGCCAGCCACCGGTCGCCGCCCCGCCGGGCGCGCAGGTAGCCGCGCACCATCGGGTACGGCACCGCGAGCGCCGCCACCGCCGCCCTCGGCTCCAGCACCAGTGCCACGCCCGCCAGCGCCACCAGCACCGACCAGGTCCTGCCGAGCACGATCCAGAGCGTCACCCCGGCGTTCCGCCTGGCGGTCCGCTCGGTCGCGCGCACCGTCTCGGCCAGCGCCAGCAGCGGGCGCCCCCGCCACGTCTCCGCCAGCGCGCGCACGGCCGCCAGCGCCGGCCAGCCCAGCACCACGATGCCCGCCAGCCCGGCCCAGACCGGATCCAGCGAGGACGGCAGCGCCGGCACCGCCCCCAGGAGCAGCCAGGCGGCGTACGCGGCCACCGCCAGCGCAGCCGAGGCGACCGACACCCCGAGCCAGGGGTCCCTGCAGAGCATCGCCCGCGCGTACGGCCAGACCCCGACCCGCCGCGCCTGCCTGACCGTGAGCGGCGCCAGCAGCACGAGCATGGCGAAGCCGCCGATCTGCGCCTGGACGCCCCAGTCGAGGAAGAGCGCGCACGCGGCGACCGCGACCGTGGCCAGGGCGACCACGAGGCGCACCTGCCGGGACCACACCTCCAGCGCGCGCCTGGCCCGGCCCGTGTCGCGCGGGTCGACCGGCCAGGCCGGGTCGTGGTGCGGCCGGGGCCGGTCCCAGCGCAGCAAGGCCAGGCCGAGGTTGACCCGGGCCTGCGGATCGCCGGGGTCCAGGGCGAGGGCGGTCCGGTACGACCGCTCGGCACGGGCGTGCTCGCCGCGCAGCAGGGCCAGGTCGCCCAGCATGACCTCGGGTCCCGGCTCCTCCGGCGCGAACTTCCGGGCCAGCGTCGCGTGCTCGACCGCCTCCGCCCACCGGCCGGGCACGCGGCGCAGCACCGCCGCCAGGCGCAGCCGGGCCGGCCAGGAGCCGCGGCCCAGGTCCACGGCCCGCTCCGCGGCGGGGACGGCGTCGGCGTCGCGGCCCAGCCTCTCGTGGGCGAGACTGATCAGCCGCTGCGGCCACTCGGCGGCCGGCTCCAGGTCGGCGGCGCGGCGGGCGGCGTCCAGCGCGGACTCGGGGCGGCCGGCGTTCAGCCTGGTCAGGGCCTCGTCACACCATTCGCGTGAGGACCAGTCGGAAAAGTTGCCTTTTGTGCCACTTGCGTCGGTCCCCACGAGTCCCATGATCGGTTGGCGGGGCAATGTTGGATAGATACCGACATATGGCTGTATCTCTCTAGAGAGGTAGGGGGTGACCCCGGATCAGCCGATACCGCTATGACAAGTCCGTGGCATGGCCTAAGCTGCCACGCAAGCCGGAGCGCCGGAGCCAGGCGGCTGAGCTCGGGAGGAGTGAGCGCCGCCCCATGGCTCCGCCGCCTGTCGATGAACAGCACGTGCGGGCCCTGGGAAACGGATCGGCCTGCAAGGAGGCCCATGACCGTCACACAGGCCGCACCCCTCGTACGGACTGCCGACCGGGAGCACCACGACCGCCGCTGGGCCATTCTCGTGCTGCTCTGCCTGAGCCTGCTGCTGATCACGGTCGACGCCACCGTCCTGCACATCGCGGTCCCCGCGCTCACGGCCGCCCTCGAACCCTCCGCGGTGCAGCTGCTCTGGATCATCGACATCTACTCGCTGGTGGTCGCGCCGCTGCTGATCGTGTTCGGCACGCTCGGCGACAGGTACGGCCGTAAACGGCTGGTCCTGTGGGGCTTCGTCCTGTTCGGCGTGGCCTCGGCCGGCGCCGCGTGCGCCCCGACCCCGCTGACGCTGATCACGGCCAGGGCGCTGCTCGGCGTGGGCGGTGCGATGATCATGCCCGCCACGCTGTCGCTGATCCGCCAGGTGTTCACCGACAGGCGCGAGCGGGCCGTCGCGCTGGGCGTCTGGAGCGCCGTCGCCGCGGCCGGAGCGGCGGTCGGGCCGCTGATCGGCGGCGTGCTCGTCGGCTTCTGGTGGGGCGCGGTCTTCCTCATCAACGTGCCGATCCTGCTGGTGCTGCTGCCCGCCGCCGTACGCCTGCTGCCCGAGTCCCGCGTGCGCAAGGGCCGGCCATGGGACGCGGTGAGCGCCGCGCTGTCGGTGTTCGGCATCCTGGCGCTGGCGTTCGGGCTCAAGGAGGCGGGCTCGGGCAGCCTGATGCCGTTCTGGGCCGCGGCGGTGGTGTTCCTGACGGGGCTGGGGCTGCTCGTGGCGTTCGTACGGCGGCAGACCCGCCTGCGCGAGCCGTTCCTGGAGATCGGGCTGTTCCGGCGGCGCGCGTTCACGACCGGGGTCGCCGGCGTGCTGCTGGGCGTCTTCGCGCTGGTGGGCCTGCAGCTCATGCTCGCCCAATACCTGCAGCTCGTCCTCGGCGACAGCCCCGTGCGCGCGGCGCTCAGGATGTTGCCCCTGGTCGTCTCCGCCATCTTCGGCGGGCTCGCCGCCGCCCACATCCTGCCCAGGATCGGCATGCGGGCCACCATGAGCGGCGGGCTCGGGCTCGTCGCGCTGGCCCTTACCCCCACCCTGACCTGGGGGGTCGAGGGCCATCCCGTGATGCTGGCGGTGTGCTTCATCGGCATCGGGTTCGGGGTGCAGGTGGCGCTGCTGGCCGCCTCCGACACGATCATGGCGTCGGCCTCCGAGTCCCAGGCGGGCGGGGCCGCGGCCATCGAGGAGACCGCGTACGAGCTGGGGGCCGGGCTGGGCGTGGCCGTGCTCGGCACGATCACCGCGATCGTCTACGCGCCGGGGCTGCCCGCCGTGCCCGGGGTGTCCGAGGGCGGCATGGACGAGGCCAGGCAGTCGCTGGCCTCGGCCGCCCACGTCGCGCACGAGATCGGCGGCAACGCGGGCGGCGCGCTGCTCGACGCCGCCCGGTGGGCCTTCGTCAACGCCCTGCACACGACCGTGGTCGTGAGCGTCGTCCTGCTCAGCCTGACCGCCGTCGCGGTGGCCGTGCTGCTCAGCCGTGATTGAGGTGTGCCATGTCCCGATTAGGGCAGTCAAGTACCGTGAAACAGGTCCTTCGTGATCTTGCCGCTTTAGTCGCCCGCATTGGTGTGGGCGGTATCTTTTTCGCCAACGGCTGGACCAAGCTGGAAGACGGTCTGAAAGTCACCGGGGCGAACTTCCTCCAGCAGGGTGCCCCCGCACCCCGCGCCTGGGCCACGGTCACCATGCTCGCCGAGCTGATCGGCGGCGCGCTGCTCATCGCCGGGCTCGTGGTCTCCGCCACGGGGCTGATCCTCTTCGCCGAGGCACTGGCGGTCTTCCTGGTGGCCCCTCCGCTCAATCCCATCACCATGAACGAGCTGATCCTCCTCGGAGCCGCCTCGCTCCTGCTCGCCGTGGTCGGCGCGGGGCGCGTGTCGGTGGACCACATGGTCGTGATCCGGCGGAGGGAGTCGGAGGCGGCCGACGAGTTCGCCGCCGACACGGAGGCCGACCGGGTCATCGCCTCGTTCCGAGATCCGGACCGGCCCGATCCGCCCGGGAGCACCCCGGCCGCGGACCCGGCCCCGTCCCCGGAGGACGGAACCGCGGTCACGGAGTCGGACGACACGGCGCCGCACCCGCGGCCCCGCGTACCGGCGGGGGAGCCCAAGCGCAACGAGGAGCCGTCGGCCGCGCCGGGCGACACGCTGGTGGCGGGCCGCAAGAAGCCCGCGGCCCGCGGCCGCCGCCCCGCCTCCACCGACTGACCCCGAGGGCTCGCTCCGGCGCCGCACCCCAGGGGTGATGGCGCATGCGGCGTGTCAGCGGCCCAGGCGGTGCGCCGCACCCCAGGGCGTGTCAGCGGCCCTGGAGGTGCGCCGCACCCCCAGGGCCGTACGTCGCGTCGGCGCTGCTGAGGCGGGCGGCCACCGCCAGGGCCGTGCGCCGGGTCAGGGCCGGGTCGCCGACGGCCTGGACGGCGGCCAGGACCCGGCCGCCCGCCGCCCACGCGTACGTACGCCGGCCGGCGCGGTCGGGTGCCGAGCCGAGGTAGGCCCCTTCGCCGAGCCGCAGCACCGCCGGGTCCGCGGCGGCCTTCGTGGCGGCCAGCAGCCGGACGTCGGCCTCCGTCGCGGCGACCCACGTGATGGCCACCCGCACCTGGGCCCCGGCGTCGTCCGGCGGGACGAACGTGCACGTGCTCGGCCGCGGCCAGCGCAGCCCCAGATGCCCGCCGGTGCCCGGGACCGGGAGGTACCCGGGCGGCGCCGCCGGGCCGAGGAGCGCGCACGCGTCGGGCCAGCGCCCGGGCGGCACGGGCAACGACGGCGGCAGCCCGGTCCGCCCGTGGAAGGTGTAGGCGGTCAGGCGGCCACCACCGGGACGGATCTCGTACACGAGCACGTCGCGCGCGGTGGAGCCGACGACGGACGCGGCCCGCTGGGCGACCGGCAGGCGCAGCACGGCCCGTGTCCCGTCGGCCAGGGAGATGACCTCGACCAGGCCGGGTTCGAGCCCGCTGAAGAGATTTCCCACCGCGTGGCGAGCCGTCAGATGGCCGGCGCCGGGCAGGTGGTCCTCGAGGCTCTCCGCTCCGGTGCGCGGCCTCAGCGACGTCCGCCAGGCGACCCGCCCGTCGCGCAGCGCGGTGATCAGCCGGGCGCCGCCCACGCTGTGGACGACCAGCGTGAGCGCGCCGGCGTGCACCGCCGTCGTCCTGGCGACCTGCGGGAAGGTGTCCGGCACCCGCGCGACGAGCCGGCCGCGGGAGTCGAGGACGGTGAGGAGCCCGTCGATCGAGGCGGTGATCAGCCCGGTGGACGAGATCTCGGTGTTGAGGATCTGGTCGGGCGCGCCGGGGACCTCACGGGTCCAGGCCACCCGTCCGGTGCGCGGGTCCACGCCGCGCACCACGCCCTTGCCCCGGCAGTCCGCGGTGAGGACGGGGAGGCCGGCGCCGCTCAGGCCAGGTGAGGCACAGCCCGGCGGCCACGGCAGGGTCCACGTGTCGCGGCCGGTCGCCGGGTCGAGCCCGCGCAGGCCGTCGTGCGCGGCCCAGGCGATGCCGGTGGGCGTCAGGGCCGAGGCCCTGGCGTGCGGGAGCGCGCGGGACCACGTCGTGGCGCCGGCGAGCGGGTCGTGCAGGCTGATGCGCTGCCCGGTCCCCTCGTCGACGCGCACGGCGAGGGACTCCCCGACGAAACGCACGTCCATCGTGGCCCCGAGCGGAGGCTCGGCCAGCGGGAAGGTGCTCACCAGCCGCCCCGTCCCGGCGTCGTGGACGCGGACGGAGCGCGGCCGGGCGGATCGTACGGCCAGCAGGGAGCGCCCGCGGATCGTCGCCGTGGGCACGTGGAGGTCGATGCCCTCGTCGCCCAGCGGCCCCAGGTCGACGCTCCAGGCGGCGGTGACCCCCGCCCGCTCCGGCTCGGCCGCCCGGCTCCCGGCGGCGCAGGCGAGGACGAGCGCGCCGGCGATCAGCGCCCGGAGTCGCATGCCCGGTCCGGCTCGAAGAACACGCAGGCCGCCCGGCCGGTGGCGGCCCGCAGCCCCACGCCGGTGTTGAGGTAGACCGTGCCGTAACCGGTGTGGCGCTCGGGGGCCCCGGTGACCCGGAACGGCCGTCCCGCCTGATCGGTGACCGTGATGCGCTCCGCCCGGTCGCCGCCGCCGGGCACGTATTCGACCTCCAGGTTGAACGCGTGACTGCGGGCTCCGGCGCGGATCTCGAGGCCGAGCTCGGTCTGCTCGCCCTGTTTCAGTGACAGGCTCTGCCGCCCGAAGTAGGGCTGTCCGGGCCTGCCCGCGCTGGTGAAGAACCGGCGGGGAGCATCGAGGTCCACGGTGAGCTGCGGGTTCTGCTCCGCCGTCTCGCTGGGGAACTCGACGAAGGCGCCGGTGATGTTCGGCCGGTCGCCGGTGACCTCTTTCACGCGTACGTCCGTGATGCGGACGGGGGCGCGGTCGGCCTCGAACACGACGCGCACGCGCATCCACTCCACCCAGGCGCCGCCCAGCCGCCCGGCCAGGTCGAGGAAGGCGGGATCGTCGAAGCGGCCGGTCAGGAAGATCGCCCGGTCCCGCGGCGTCACGGGCAGGGCGGGCACGGCCAGGTGCGGGTTGCGGCCGGTGGCGGGCAGCACCGTGGCACGCAGCGCGGGCTTGCCGAGGCCGAGCAGGTCGGCCGGCCGGACGATCAGGCTGAGCGCGTCGGTCGCCCACGCCGTGATGACCGCGGTGAGTATCCCACCGGCCCATAGCAGGATCTTGGTGCGCTTTCCGCCTTCGGGCTCATTCTTTTCCGGCACGAGAACTCAATGTAACGCACCGAATACATTCGGTGAGGATTGGTCGAGGTGGAGATGGGCTTCGCCCGGTGAATATCCTGGCGGCACAGCCGAGCTGGGAGCGTGCGATGGCGGCCAGGGAGGGCAGGGCGCGCGCGACGGTGCGTGACGTCGCGGCCGAGACCGGCCTGTCCATCGCCACCGTCTCGCGCGTGCTCAACGGCCAGTCCAACGTCGCCCCGCACACCCGCGAGCTGGTGTTGCGCGCCGTCGGCCGGCTCGGCGACCAGGCGCCCAGGCCCCGCGCGGCGCCCGACGCCCCGGGGGGCGCCGTCTACGTGCGCTGCCCGTACGTGCTGACCGACTATTTCGGGCTCATCGTCTCCTCGGTGGGCGAGACCATCGAGCTGCACGGCCGGCAGATGATCCTCGGCGCCGGGGAGGCGGCCCAGGGGAGCGCGGTGCTGCCCGGCCTGCCCGACCGCCCGGGGGTCGCGGGCGCGATCCTGATCCTGCCGCCGGAGCCCGGCGACGAGCTCGTACGCCTGCGCGACCGCGGCTTCCCCTTCGTGGTGATCGACCCGAGGACGCCGCCCCCCAAGGACATCGTGGCCGTGTCGGCCGCGCACTTCGCGGGCGGTCGCAAGCTGATGGCGCACGTGGTGGAGCTGGGCCACCGCCGGGTGGGGATCATCGGCGGCCCGGTGCGCTGGCTGCCCAGCGAGGCCAGGCTGGCCGGCTACACCGCCTCGCTGGCCGACGCCGGGGTGCTCCCGGCGCCCGAGCTGCTGCGCAGCGTGCCCGAGCCGAGCATGGAGCACGGCTACCGGGCGGCCTGCGAGCTGCTGGACCTGCCGCGGCGGCCGACGGCGCTGGTGGCGTTCAACGACAAGATGGCGGTCGGGGCGCTGCGGGCGGCGGCCGAGCGGGGGCTGAGCGTGCCCGGCGACCTGTCGGTGGCGGGCTTCGACGACATCGACGTGAGCAGGGCGGCCTCGCCCGCCCTCACCACGGTGCGCCAGCCGCTGGAGGAGATGGGCCGGATGGCGGTCACGCTGCTGATGCGGCTGCTCAGCAGGCACACCCTGGAGGCGCTGCACGTCTCGCTGGGCACCGAGCTGGTCGTGCGCGGCTCGACAGGTCCGGTCCCGAGCTGACTGTTTCATTTGTTACATCGGTTGACTGCCATGTTGACTCGTGTTCTGCTGCTCATTGCAAGCAGCGTTACACATTTGTTTCATTTGTTACAAGGGCATCACCCCCCGCCCTGAAAGGACTCCAGCCGTGTCCAGAATCCTTCTCGCGCTCGCCTGCGCCGCCGCCTTATTCCTGGCCGCGCCGGCCCCGGCCCTCGCCGCCGACGAGCCCGTGAACGTCTGGCTGACCACCACCTCCGACTCCGGCGGCCGCAACGTCACCCGGGGCCTCCAGCAGCAGGCCCCCATCGCCTTCGGCCCGGCGGGCGGCACCGCCGGCCACACGATCACCGTCAACGAGGGCACGACGTACCAGCCGTTCGAGGGCGGCGGGGCGTCGATCACCGACACGACCGCGTACCTGCTACGTGGCGGCCCCGTCAGCGCCGCCACGCGGGACGCGGTGATGCGCAGGCTGTTCTCGCCCACGGACGGGATCGGCCTGTCCTTCGTACGCAACCCGATCGGCGCCTCCGACCTGTCCCGTCCCGGCATGGTCTCGCTCGACGACACCTGCTGCGACCTGAACGACTTCGGCGCCAACGGCTACGACACGAACGTCCGCCTCCTGACCGCGCAGGCCAAGCAGCTCAACCCGGCGCTGCGGGTCAAGGGCGTGCCGTGGAGCGCGCCCGGCTGGATGAAGGACAACGGCCGGATGGACCAGATGGGCTGGCTCAAGTGGGAGTACTACGGCATGTACGCCCAGTACCTGGTCAAGTACGTCCAGAGCTACCAGGCGGCCGGCGTCCCCGTGGACTACGTGTCGGTCCAGAACGAGCCCAACTGCTGCCAGGCCGGCAACCCGACCGCCATGAACTACCCGGGCATGTCCTGGAACGCCTCCGGCCTGATCGAGCTCACCAAGAACTTCGTCTACCCGGCCTTCCGGGCGGCGGGCCTCAACACGAAGGTGCTCGTGCACGACTGGAACTACGGCGACTACGGCCAGATCGGCGCCCCCATCCTGGCCGACTCGGCGTTGCGCAACGACCCGCTGTTCGGCGGCATCGCCTGGCACGGCTACGGGGGTGACCCGGCCGTCGGCACGCAGGTGCGCAACCAGTACCCGTCGGTGCCGCAGTTCAGCACCGAGCACTCGGGCGGCACCTGGATCGCCAACCAGCACAACGAGGACATGGCCGACATCGTCACCTACGCCCGCAACTGGAGCCGCAGCCTGGTCAAGTGGAGCCTGGCCCTCAACCAGAACATGGGCCCGCACAACGGCGGCTGCGGCACCTGCACCGGGCTGATCACCGTCCAGGAGGGCGGCTCGCGGGCCGGCCAGGTCGACTACACGATCGAGTACTACACGACCGGCCACCTGACCAAGTTCGTCAAGCCGGGGGCGTACCGGATCGACTCCACCGCCAACGGCACCGTCCAGAACGTGGCCTACCGCAACCCCGACGGCTCCAAGGCGCTGATCGCCCACAACGGCGGGACCTCGGCGCAGTCCGTCCGGGTCGACTGGGGCAACCAGTCCTTCGTGTACTCGCTGCCCGCCCGCACCACGGCCACCTTCACCTGGTCGGGCACGCCGGGCTCCGGCGGGGGCGGCCCGATCACGGGGCTGGCCGGCAAGTGCGTCGACGTGGCCGGCGGCAGCAGCGCCGACGGCACCGCCGTACAGCTCCACACCTGCAACGGCACCGCCGCCCAGCAGTGGACGCGCCCCGGCGACGGCACGCTGCGGGCCCTGGGCAAGTGCCTGGACGTCGTCGACCACGGCACCGCCGACGGCAGCCGGTTGCAGCTCTGGTCGTGCACGGGCGCCGCCAACCAGCAGTGGACCCACACCGCCGGGCGCGACCTGGTCAACCCCGCCGCGAACAAGTGCGCCGACGTCACCGGCAACTCCAGCGCCGACGGCACCCGCCTGCAGATCTGGACCTGCACGGGCGCCGCCAACCAGAAGTGGACGCTGTCCTGACCTGAAGGCCGCCCGGCTCACATGTCAGCGGTGAGCCGGGCGATCGTCCGCATCTTGTTCATCGCGTCCAGCGCCGCCACCTTGTACGACTCCGCCAGCGTCGGATAGTTGAACACGGCGTTGACCAGGTAGTCGATCGTCCCGCCGCACCCCATGACCGTCTGCCCGATGTGCACCAGCTCCGTCGCCCCCGTGCCGAACACGTGCACGCCGAGCAGTCGCCGGTCCTCGGAGGACACCAGCAGTTTGAGCATCCCGTAGGAGTCGCCGATGATCTGCCCCCTGGCCAGCTCCCGGTAGCGCGAGATGCCCACCTCGAACGGCACCTTGTCCCGGGTGAGCTCGTCCTCGGACTTCCCGACGAAGCTGATCTCCGGGATGGTGTAGATGCCGATGGGCGACAGCTCGTTCATCCCGCCCGCCGGCTCGTCGCAGGCGTGCTGCGCGGCCAGCCGGCCCTGCTCCATCGACGTGGCCGCCAGCGCGGGAAAGCCGATCACGTCGCCAACGGCGTAGATGTGCGGCACCTCGGTGGCGAAGTTCGCATCCACCGAGATCCGCCCCCGCCCGTCGGCGGCCAGGCCGGCGGCCTCCAGGCACAGCTCGGTGGTCTTGCCCTGGCGCCCGGCCGAGTACATCACGCAGTCGGCGGGGATCTTCTTGCCGCTCTCCAGCAGGGTCAGCGCCCCGCGCGGGCGGCGCTCGACGGCCGCGACGTTCTCGCCGAACCTGAAGGTCACCGCCAGGTCGCGCAGGTGGTATTTGAGCGCCTCCACGATCTCCAGGTCGCAGAACTCCAGCATCCGGTCGCGCCGCTCCACCACCGTCACCTTGGTGCCGAGGGCGGCGAACATGGAGGCGTACTCGATGCCGATCACCCCGGCACCCACCACGACCAGCGTCTCGGGGACCCGGTCGAGGTGCAGGATGGCGTCGGAGTCGATCACGGTCCGGTCGTCGAACTCGACGCTGGACGGCCGCGCGGGCGAGGTGCCGGTGGCGATCACGATCTTCTCGGCGGTGACCTTGGTCTCCTCGGTCTTGCCCTCGTCGTGGACGATGCCGATGGTGTGCGGGTCGAGGAACCGGCCGGTGCCCTGTAACACCGTGACGTGGTTGCGGGCGAGCTGGCTGCGGATCACCTGGATCTCGCGGCCGATCACGTGCTGGGTGCGCATCCCGAGGTCGGCGACCGTGATCTCGTCCTTGACGCGGTAGCTGGCGCCGTACAGCTCCCGCTGGTTGAGGCCGGTGAGGTAGAGGACGGCCTCGCGCAGGGTCTTCGACGGGATCGTCCCCGTGTTGATGCAGACGCCTCCGAGCATGTGTCGTTTCTCGACCACCGCGACGCGTCTGCCGAGTTTGGCGGCCGCGATCGCGGCCTTCTGACCACCTGGTCCGGAACCCAGGACCACAACATCAAAGTCCGCCACACGGTCCAGTCTGCGGGCGGCAGGTCAACGGCGAAAGACCCGCCGGGGAACGCCGGAGTGCGGGCTCCCGTCACGCCCGGCCGGGCCGGGTGCTGAAGCGCACCTCGTCGCCCGGCCTGAGCTGGGCGGCGACCGGCAGGTCCGCACCGCGTACGACGCCGATCACCGGATAACCGCCCGTCGGCGGATGGTCGGCGAGGAACACGATGGGCTGCCCGCTCGGCGGCACCTGCACGGCCCCGGTGACCATGCCCTCGCTCGGCAGCTCGCCCTCCTTGGCCCGCGCCAGCTCCGGCCCGCTCAGGCGCACCCCGACGCGGTTGCTGTCCTGCGTCACCGTGTACGGCCCCCCGCACAGCGCGGCCAGTGCCTCCGGGACGAACCAGTCGTCGCGCGGCCCCGGCAGCACGCGCAGCACGGCCGGCCGCGGTCCCGGCATCGGCGCCAGATCGACGGAGATGACGCCCTCGGGCGGGCCGACCGGCAGCAGCGTGCCCGCCCGCAGCGGCTCGGGCCCGAGCCCGGACAGCGAGTCGGTGGACCGGCTGCCGAGCACCGGCTCGACCGCGATCCCGCCGCGCACGGCCAGGTAGGTGCGCAACCCCCGCACCGGAGCCCCCAGCCGCAGCTCGCCGCCCGCCGGCACCCAGAACGGCACCCCCATGTCCGCCCCCGACGCCAGCGGCGCGCCCGCCAGCGCCACCCACGCCGCGTCCAGGAACCGCAGCCGCGCCATCCCGAACGTCAGCTCGATCCCGGCCAGCCCCTCGGCGTTGCCGACCAGCCGGTTGGCCAGCCGCAGGCTCGGCGCGTCGGCCGCTCCCGAGCACGGCACACCCAGATGGGCCAGGCCGGGCCGCCCCAGGTCCTGGACGGTCGCGTACGGCCCCGGCGCCAGAACCTCGATCATGCCGGCTCGAACCGCACGCGCATGCCCGGACTGAACAGCGAGGGCGGATCGCCCGCCACGTCCCACACCCGCACCGACGTGCGCCCGATGAGCCGCCACCCGCCCGGCGAGGCCGTCGGGTACACCGCCGAATAGGGCCCCGCCACCGCGACCGACCCGGCGGGCACCGACGTGCGCGGCGTGTCCAGCCTGGGGGTCTCCAGCACCGGATCCAGCCCGGTGAGATAGGCGAACCCGGGCGCGAACCCCAGCCACCCCACCACCAGCTCCCGCCCGGAGTGCCGGGAGATCACCTCGTCCACGGAGATCCCCGCCAGCGCCGCCACGGAATCGAGGTCAGCGCCGTCGTAGATCACGGGGATCGTCACGACCGGCCGCCCCCCGGCCGCCCGCGCGCCGGCCCTGCCGCGCTCGCGTGCCGCGACCTCCTCCAGCCGCGCCCGCAACCGCGCCTGGTCCACCCTCGGGGCCACCACCAGCACCGTCTCCGGCCCCGGCACGATCTCCACGACGCCCGCGGGCCGCTCGGCCCGCAGCGCCGCGTCCAGCCGGTGCGACAGCTCCAGCGAGCCGGTCTCCACGAGCAGCCCGTGCTCCCCGGCCGTCCGGATCACGCGAACGCCTGCAGGACCACTCCGGCCGCCAGCAACGTGTCGCGCACCCCCTGCGCCAGACGGACGGCGTCAGGCGTGTCTCCGTGGACGCAGATGGAACGCGCGGAAATCGGTACGGAACTCCCGTCAGCGGCCGTCACAGAGCCTTCCACAGCCATCTGGCGGGCACGGGCGGACACGGCGGCGGCGTCGTGGATGACCGCGCCGGGCTCGCGCCGCGGGACGAGCATCCCCTGAGGGGTGTACGCGCGGTCGGCGAACGCCTCGCTCACCGTCGGCACGCCCTCGGCCGCCGCCACCTTGTGCACGACCGAGCCGGGCAGCGTGAGCACCGGCAGCGAGGGGTCGTAGTCGGCCACCGCGTCGATCACCGCCGCCGCCTGGACCTCGTCGCGGCAGATCCGGTTGTACAGGGCGCCGTGCGGCTTGACGTAGGACACCCGGCCGCCCATCGCCCTGGCGATGCCGTCGACCGCGGCGAGCTGGTAGAGCACCTCGGCGCACAGCTCCTCCGGCTCGACGTCCATCTCCCTGCGCCCGAAGTGGGCCAGGTCGCGATAGGACACCTGCGCCCCGATCGCCACGCCGCGGTCGACGGCGGCGGCGCACGTGCGCCTGATCGTCACGGGGTCGCCGGCGTGGAAGCCGCAGGCCACGTTGGCGCTCGTGACGATGTCGAGCAGCGCGAGGTCGTCGCCGAGCCGCCAGATGCCGAAACCCTCGCCCAGGTCCGCGTTGAGGTCGATCACCATGGGACCATCATGGCGGCATCGGCTACCTCGGCGCGACGAACAGCGTCTGTGTGGCCGTGCCGATCTCGCCGGACTCGTCGTACAACGTGGACCGGGTCAGGCCGCGGCCGGCCGGGCCGATGACCGTGGCGGCGTCCATGCAGACCCACTCGCCCACCGGGGCGCGGAACAGCGAGATCGTCAGATCCACGTTCACGAACACGTGGGTGTCGAAGTCGAGGGCGAAGCTGACGCCGTTGCCGCTGTCGGCGAACACCGCCACCCGCTCCACCGGGGTCATCTCCTCGCCCTCGACCAGCGGCATCGTGAGCCTGCCCCAGACCGTGGCGGGGCCGATCTCCATGGGGCCGCCGGCGACGAAACGCCAGTCGAGCGCCCTGCCGTACCCGAAGCCGGAGCCCAGCCACGAGCGTGCCTGCTCCTCGGAGCGCGGCGGGACCGGCGCGGGCGGCCCGGCGACCGGCGTGGGCGGCGTGCCGGCCGTGCGGACGCGCCAGGCGCTCGCCCTGACGTATTCGCGGCCGCCCGACGACACGCTCGCCGACAGGCACTGCACGCGCTTGCCGTCGCGGGTCACGTCCGTCGCGACCGCCAGCTCGGCCACCGGCACCGGCGCGAACACGTCCACCACCAGCCTGGACAGCTCCAGCCCCGGCCGCGGTGCGGTCTGCGCCAGCTCGTGCGCGATCAGGGCGGTGACGGGGCCCATGTGCTGGGTGCGGGGATCCCACGGCCCCTGCGTGTGCTCGGACGCCAGGTAGCGGCCCTGGCCGAGCCGGCTGTACATCGCCATAGAACGTTATTCTAGTGGCTCAGATCTCGTCCGGGATGTCGGCGATGTCGTCGAGGGCCGCCGCCAGCTCCTCGGGGTCGCCCCCGATCCGCTCGGCGATCTCGATCAGCACGTGGAGCACGTCGTGGCGGTCGTGCCCGAGGTCGAGCAGGCGCTGCGCGGCCTCCCAGAGCTGCGGCGGGTCGCCGTCCCACAGCCGGGTGGCGATCTCCTCGTGCCAGGCCAGGTGCTCCTGGTCGATCACGCCGCCGTGGTCGATCTCGAGTAACGTACGCCGGTCCGCCTGGTCGGCCGGGTCGAGCCGGTCGAGGTCGATCCCGTTGTGCGTGCCCTGCAGATAGGGGAACGCGAAGGCCCGCCTGGCCAGCGCCGACAGGTCGCCGTCCGGCAGCAGCCGCTCCAGCAGCGGCCGGTCGAGCCCGAACGACGTCGGGTCCCGGTACGCCTCGGGGAACTTCCCGATGGCCCCCCACACCGCGTCGAGCGTGGCCTTGAGCCCCTGCTCGGGCAGCCCCGTGCGGCGGGCGGCGAAGCGCACCCACGCCGACATCACGTGCGGCATCGCCTCCTGCTCGGCCACGCTCAGCATCACCTTGCGCGGCAGCCAGTCGAGCAGGAACGTCTCGCACTTGGTCGGGCTCACCCGCAGCGGCCGGTTGAAGTCCTGCTCGCACCCGTAGTCGATGATGTGGTCGGCGCAGCGCGAGGCCGCCGACGGGTCGGACAGGTGCTCGGCCGCGTCGGAGGCCAGGAACTCCGCCGCCAGCATGGCACGCCGCTCCCTGCTGTACGGGGCCTCGATGTGCAGCGGCGCCGGCCGCTTGCGCCCGGGCGGCAGCGCCTTGAGCCGGGCGCGGGCGAAGGCGTGGTAGGCGCTGTAGCTGTCGCTCACCGGCGGCGGCGTCTTCGGCTCCCTGGTCGCCTTCATCGCCGACTCCAGCAGCGCCCTGGCCTGCTCGGGCTGGATCTCCTCGAACAGCAGCAGCGGATTGCCCGCCGCCTCGGCCCTGGCCGACTCCAGCAGCTTGTCGACCTGGGAGGACACCCAGGCGTCGCGCGCCATGCCGCTCATGTTGTAGTCGACGACCATGACCAGCGCGTGCCGTTCGACCGGGAGCTCGCTCTCGTTCCAGCGGTAGGCGAAGGTGCAGATCACCGTGTCCTGGTCGCCGTAGGCGTCGCGGGAGACGTAGCAGCCGGCCGGCTTCACCGCGCCCACCCGGTCGGCCCAGCCCGGCCGGGCCACCCCCGACTCCATCATCGCCAGCGCCGCGCCCTCGGCCTTGGCGCCCTGGCGGGCGGTGCCCAGATAGGCCAGGCAGATCAGCAGGGTCAGCGAGGCCGGAGTGCCGGCCTTGGCGGCGTAGTCGACCAGCCCCTCCCCGAGCACCTGCTCGACGTCGCCGCCCCTGACCCGCCTGCCCCACCAGGCACCGATCATGTCGGAGACCATCAGCTCCGCGTCGAGGGGAGTGCGTACGGCCAGCAGCTCGCGAGCCGCCTGCACCATCTCCTTGAACACGTCGTCTGGCGGGGTGCTCTCCCGGGGATCTCGTCGGTGTCGGCGCACGCCCTCACTCTCTCGTATTCCAGGCGCAAACGGTGCGTAGAACTCGGCCCGGTGACCCCGATGTTATCCGGGGAAGGCGTTTTCGGCGGGCACGCCGATCCGGGCGCTTCCCGCGCCGCCCGCCCTTCGTCCCGCGGACGCCCTAGCGGACGCCACGGGGAGGAGGTGCGGAATTCACGATCGCGAGCAGGTGCTCGCGAGCGATCCGTTCCACGATCTCGGGCGTCGCCGAGATGCCCAGATGCTGTGCGCACGCACACACATCGGCTACGCAGCGGTCGATCGTGTCCACGGGTACGGTCAGGAACTCTTCGGCCAGCCTGAGACTGACCGGCTCCCGCAGGAACCGTGTGGCCAGAGCGAGCATAGATGTGAGATTCCTCTGGAGACCCGGGGGCAAACCCCCAGGAATGTCTGCAGGGCGACTTGCGCTCTCATTTCACCTTTTCTCGGGCGACTGTCAAGGCTCCGCGGCGACTGTGTTCACTTCACCGGCCGCCCATTCGTGCGAAGCTGTCTCCATGCGCATCCAGCTCGCCCAGCGGAGCGAGGCAGACGAGCTCCTCGGCCGCAGCCCGCTCGCCCTGCTCGTCGGCATGCTGCTCGACCAGCAGATCCCCATGGAGTGGGCGTTCACGGGGCCCTACACCATCTCCCAGCGGCTCGGGCACGATCTCACCGCCGAGGAGATCGCCTCCTACGATCCGGAGGCGTTCACCGCGCTGCTGGCGGACAAGCCGGCCGTGCACCGCTACCCCAAGTCTATGGCCGCCCGGGTCCAGCAGCTCGCGGCCTATCTCGTCGAGCACTACGACGGTCAGCCGGAGCGGATCTGGGCCGACGCCGCGGACGGTCAAGAGTTGTTGAAACGACTCATGGCCCTCCCGGGATACGGCAAGCAGAAGGCCCAGATTTTTTTGGCATTGCTGGGGAAGCAGATGGGGGTCCAGCCATCAGGCTGGCGTGAGGCTGCCGGACTCTACGGCGAGGAGGGGTCGAACAGGTCGGTCGCCGACGTGGTCGACGCCGACAGCCTGGCCCGCGTACGGTCCGCCAAGCAGGAGGCCAAGCGGGCGGCCAAGGCCCAATAGTCAGGTGCCGTGGCCGGGACCGGTCCCCGTCGTCGGGCCCGTAACCGGGCGCGGTAATCCGGCGCTGTAACCTGATCTTGCTGCGCAATGTGGAGCGACTTTGACAGGATGCGTAGACCCTAGAGGCGACCGGGCCGCGGCGGGGGCTTCCGTCCGTACATGCCCATCGTCGATGATGTACTGCAGGATCCGGTCGCCCGGAGCTGCGCTACGCCGATACACAGTTATGGAGATGTGCCGCGTGGGAGACCCTGGCACGCGACGGAGGTGCGGACCATGAGCGCCGAGACCTCCGTTCCCCGTCCCCGGGAGTCGGATGTGGACATCTCAGACTCCGCCCTCTTCAAGGGCATGCTGTCGGAGGCCGAGTTCGCCTTCGCGTTCTTCGACGGCGACAGCCGCATCCAGCGGGTCAACGACGTGTTCAGCGATGTCGTCAACGTGCCTGCGGAGCGCATGGCCGGCAAGCAGCCCGTCGAGGTGCTCGCCGCCGACCTCAGCCAGATCATCACCCACGCGGTGCAGGCCGTCATCGAGAGCGACGCGCCGGTCACCGAGGGCCGCGTGCGCGTGCGCTCCGCCGAGGGCGACACCCGGCACTGGTCGCTGTCGTTCTCGCCGGTCCACGACGAGGGCGGCGAGCTGCACGCGGTCGCGCTGGTCGGGCTCGACGTGACCGAGAGCCGCCAGACAGAGGAGGCGCTGCGCCGCAGCGAGGAGCGCTACCGCTCGCTGGTCGAGGCGCAGTCCCAGCTCGTCTGGATCACCTCGCCCACCGGCGCGGTGGTCGAGGACGCCCCGCAGTGGCGCGCCATCACCGGCCAGGGCCTGGAGGAATACCTCGCCAGCGGCTGGCTGGAGGTCGTGCACCCCGAGGAGCGCCAGCAGACCGAGGAGGCGTGGCGCGAGGCGCTGCGCGGGCGCACCATGTTCGAGTGGAACTACCGGGTGCGCACCCGGGCCAGCGGTTACCGCCACTTCGAGGTGCGGGCCGTGCCGATCATCCGCCACGGCAGGGTGGTCGAGTGGGTCGGCGCCAACACCGACGTGACCCCGCAGCGCGAGGCCGAGGAGATGCGCGGCAGGCTGACCGACCAGCTCGGCGCCGCCGCCCTGCGCACCGCCCGGCTCCAGGGCGCCACCGCCATGCTGGCCGAGGCGCTGACGGTCGAGCAGGTGGTGCAGGTCATCATCGACGTGGGCCGTACGGCATTGGCCGCCGACCGCTCGGCGGTCGCGCTGCTCGACACCGACCGCGCCGCGCTCAAGCTGATCAACGGTGAGGGCATCCTGGAGGCCTCGGGCGCCACGGGCGATGAGATCCCGCTGTCCCACTCCAACGTGATGACCATGGCGGTCAACAGCCGCCGGCCCGTCTTCGCCGAGTCCCCGGAGTCGCTGAAGGCGCAGCTGCTCGAGGCGGGCGGCGACGAGGAGGTCCTGGCCGGGTTCCTCGCCCACGGCGACGAGCGGGCCTGGGTGGGCCTGCCGCTGCTCGCCGCGGGACGCGCCTTGGGAGCGCTCCGATTCTCCTTCACCCGGCCGCAGAAGATCTCCCAGGAGGACGGCGTCTTCCTGGAGGCGCTGGCCGGTCAGTGCGCGCTGGCGGTCGAGCGGGCCACGCTCTTCGAGCGCGAGCACCGCACCGCCGAGACGCTGCAGCGCAGCCTGCTGCCCGATCGCCTGCCGGTGGTCAAGGGCCTGGTGCTGGCCCAGCGCTTCCGCTCGGGCAGCCGCCACGTGCAGGTCGGCGGCGACTGGTACGACGCGTTCGTCCTGCAGGACGGGCGGGTCGCGGCCGTCGTCGGCGACGTCATGGGCAAGGGCGTCAAGGCCGCGGCGGGCATGGGCCGCATCCGCAACGCCATGCGGGCGCTGGCGCTGACCAACCCGCCGCCCGCGGCCGTCCTCACCGGCCTCGACCGGGTCTTCGAGGCCACCGAGGAAGAGGAGCAGGTCACGACCCTGGCCTACATGGTCGTCGAGCCGGTCACCGGTGAGGGCACTCTGGCCCTGGCCGGTCACCCGCCACCCGTCCTCGTCTCGCCGCAGGGCACGGCGATCCTGTGCGACGCCGAGCCCGGCACTCCGCTAGGCTGGCCGACCAGCCGAAGGCAGTTCCGGTTCGTGGTGCCGCCCGGCCATACCGCCGTGCTCTACTCCGACGGTCTCGTGGAGAACAGGAAGCGCGGGCTGGATGCCGGACTCGCAGAGATTTGCAGTGTTGTGACCGAAGCGCCACCTGAGGTGGTGAGTAGTCCACACATGCTGCTGGACTTCCTGGTTGACCGGATGTTGTCTGGATATGAACAAGATGATGACGTTACCGCGCTCGCAATTCACGTCCCACCAGCCACGAAGAGTGACTGAATGAAACAGTCATAACGGTTGCTTTCGGGTATCAGTGCCCCGCTTACGTACGCACTACTGTCTTGGTCGGCCTAGGGTGGAGGTCAACCGCCGGGAGGTGGCCGTATGGAGTGCGGGGTCGTGCCACAATGCTGTGCAGGTCCGTCGCGGTCCGCACGGCCTCACCGATCTCCGAGAGAGGCAACAGCCCCCCAGCGGGCATCTGGGTCCATTGTCGCCACGCGTTCGTTCGAGAGGTGTTCGTGTCGCCTGCAAGTTCGACTCGCTCGAAGCCACAAGAGCTGAACGAGCCCGTCATTCAGCGACTGCTCGAGCGTGGGCGCTCGCAGGGTTTCCTCGAGTCTGAGGATGTCCGTCAGGCCTTCGAGGAGGCGGACATCCCCATGTCGCACGCCGCCGCGTTCTTGCGGAACCTCAGCAAAGAGGGCGTGACCGTGGTGGTGACCGCCGCGGATTCGGCTGCGCCGAAGAAGTCTCGTGGTCCAGCAAAGCGCCGCACCGCCGCCCCCGTCAAGACCAAGACGGCGGCGGCCGCCAAAGAGCAGCAGCCCGAGACCGTGACCGCGGTCGTGGGCACCGCTGAAGCCGAGCCGGCCGCCAAGAAGGCGGCCCCTGCCAAGAAGGCCGCTCCGGCGGCGAAGAAGGCCGCGGCTCCCGCCGCCGCCAAGAAGGCCGAGCAGAAGAACGCTGGGCCTGCCGAGACCAAGCCGAAGGCGCCCGAGGCCCCGCGGGCCGACTCGGACGACGACGAGGACATCGAGCTCGACGGCGACGTGGAGCTGGAGGACCTCGAGGACATCGTCGTCGACGACGACGAGATCGTCGCCGAGGCCGACACCGACTCCGAGGGTGACGACGACTCCGAATCCGACTCCGAAGAGGAGCCCAAGGCCGCCGAGGTCGTCGTGCCGGAGAAGAGCGAGGACGAGGTCCTCATCCTCTCCGACGACGACGATGACGCCCCGGTCGCGCAGGTCGCCGCCGCCGGTGCCACCGCCGACCCGGTCAAGGACTACCTCAAGCAGATCGGCAAGGTCCCCCTGCTCAACGCCGAGCAGGAGGTCGAGCTGGCCAAGCGCATCGAGGCGGGTCTGTTCGCCGAGGAGCAGCTGGGCGGCGGCGAGACCGACGGGCTGCCCGTCGACGTCAAGGCCGAGCTGGAGTGGATCGCCGAAGACGGCCGCCGCGCCAAGAACCACCTGCTGGAGGCCAACCTCCGGCTCGTGGTCTCGCTGGCCAAGCGCTACACCGGGCGCGGCATGCTGTTCCTCGACCTGATCCAGGAAGGCAACCTGGGTCTGATCAGGGCCGTCGAGAAGTTCGACTACACCAAGGGCTACAAGTTCTCCACCTACGCCACGTGGTGGATCCGGCAGGCGATCACGCGTGCCATGGCCGACCAGGCGCGGACCATCCGCATCCCGGTCCACATGGTCGAAGTGATCAACAAGCTGGCCCGCGTCCAGCGGCAGATGCTGCAGGACCTCGGCCGCGAGCCCACGCCGGAAGAGCTCGCCCGTGAGCTGGACATGACGCCCGAGAAGGTCGTCGAGGTCCAGAAGTACGGGCGCGAGCCCATCTCGCTCCACACCCCGCTGGGTGAGGAGGGAGACAGCGAGTTCGGTGACCTCATCGAGGACTCCGAGGCCATCGTCCCGGCCGACGCCGTCAGCTTCACGCTGCTGCAGGAGCAGCTGCACTCCGTTCTCGACACGTTGTCGGAGCGAGAGGCGGGCGTCGTGTCGATGCGATTCGGCCTCACGGACGGTCAGCCGAAGACGCTGGACGAGATCGGCAAGGTTTACGGGGTGACCCGTGAGCGCATCCGCCAGATCGAGTCGAAGACCATGTCCAAGCTGCGTCACCCGTCCCGGTCCCAGGTGCTGCGGGACTACCTGGACTGAGGGATGTGACGGGTCGCTCGGGCTGATCCATACGGAACGCGCGCCCCGCCGGGGGATTCTCCCGGCGGGGCGCGCGCCTTTTCCGCGCTGGCCTTCCGCTTCCGCTTCCGCGCTGGCTTTCGCTCCGCCCTGGCTTTCGCTCCGCCCTGGCTTCCGCTTTCGCTTCCGCTTTCGCTTCCGCTTTCGCTTCCGCTTTCGCTTCCGCTTCCGCGCCCCTGGGTTCCTGAGCCCCCGGGTTCCGGTCCCCGCTACCGCGTCTGCGTGCACGCGTCGGAGTCGGCTCTTCGCCCGCCGGGCTAACGTCGGACCCGGGCGCGCTTCTCGGCAGCAGCCACCAGCGCCCGGCCAGACGGTGCCCCGGCACGGCGATGCCTGCAGCGCTCCAGCCGCAGGTCCACAGCGGCGTTCGGCAGTCGTCCGTGCCTGGGCGCCGTTCTCCACGTGGCGTTCCGTCGCAGGTCGGCCACCATACGGCTGTGGAGCACTCGCCGCTCCTCTCCCGAAACCTCCACCGAAGTTCGGTGGGAAGGACGGGCACGGCGGTGCCGCGTGCGGAACAGAAGCTAGTCCGTGACGTGGACGTCCAGGGTCCAGGGGCGGCGGGGGCGGGTGGGTTCGGCGAGGTCGACCGTGTAGCCCAGGGCGTCGAGGGTCTTGGCCAGTTCGTCCGGACCGGCCGGCTCCGCGTCCTGCCGCAGCAGCGCCCGGGCGATCTCACCCCGGGTCGCCTTGGCCATGTGGCTGACGACCTTGCCGTCCCGGAACACCCGCACCGTCACCGATCGCTCGCCCGGCTGCCAGGCGCCCGCGTAGGTGCTCGACCGGAGATCCACCACGAGCCCCGGAACCCGTTCCAGCTCCTTGGTGACGAGCGGACGCCAGAAAGCGGCCAGCCCGCCGAGCGCCGGCATGTTGACGCCCATCGACAGGCGGTACGGCGGAATTCGGTCTGTGATTTTGACCACACCCCAAAGTCCGGAGAAAATCACCAATCTCTCCTCCGCCCGCCTCCGGGACTCCTCGTCCAGGGTGGCCAGCCCGAGGTTGTCGTAGAGCACGCCGGTGTAGAGCTCGGCGGCGGGGAGCGTGGGGGCGGTCTTCAGCTCCGTGTTCTTGGCCAGCTCGCCCGCCAGCCCCGGGGTCAGGCCGAGTACGTCGAGGGCGTCGCGGCGCTTGGAGGCGCGGACGAGCCCGTTCAGGACGCGTTTGCGGGCTTTGTCGAGGGCGGGGAAGGACAACTCGCCGACGGGCGGCCCGTTGCCTTCTGGCGCCTTGCCCTCGGACGGCGGCAACAGGATCAACACAGCTCACTACCTTATTGGCCCTGGTCCGTGCCGCTTTACCAGCCCGACCGGCAGGGCCTCTCGCATCCGTCGGCACCCGCACCACCGGCACCGCGCCGGGAGTCGGTGCGCTGCCTGACAGCAGGCGTCCAAGGCGCCATCCGCGCCGACGGAACCCCTCGCCCACCCACACCCCATAGGCCCGAAACAACCGGCACCCCGCGCGGCGGAGCGTCGGCTGGGGGCGGCATTCCGGCCGGTCGGGGCGGCGTCAGGGGGTGGATTTATGCAGAACGGCGACCCCGGACGGTGCCGGGGTCGCCGTTCTGGTCACGCAATATGTGGTTATCTCACACGACCAGCGCCGTCAGCGCTCGTCGTTGGGGGCAATTGAAGGGGTTTCGCTGAGTCGAGCCGACTCGTCCAGGATGTCGGCGCCCTTTTCACGCAACGCTGCGACGTGCTGACGCCCATGGTGAGCGCAGAACAGCAACTCCCCACCCACAGGCAGGGTTGCGCGAATGTAGGCCTGGGCACCGCAGCGGTCGCAGCGGTCGAGGGCCGTCAGCGGCTTAACGGGGGCGAGAGCTCCAGTCACGTATCGCCTTTCGGGTCACCCCCGCCGAAGCGAGGATCTGGCGTCAGTCACTTGGAACAACATCTAACCGGACGTGGACGTTCCCAACCGCCCCCTCGCTACGCCCAGAGCAGAATGTGTCCCAAAGTAATGACGATCAGCCGGTTGGTAACGGCAAACGTGCCGCCATGGCAAGCTTGTACGCGTGCGCAAGGGAAGAACGGTAGGCTACGCACACGTGTTCGATGCCTAGACCAGGGGAGCTGGAGTGACGCTAGTGGAGGCGGGTTACACAGCTCGTCACCTGTCGGTGCTTGAGGGCCTCGAGGCCGTTCGCAAGCGCCCGGGCATGTATATCGGGTCCACCGACAGTCGCGGGCTGATGCACTGCCTCTGGGAGATCGTGGACAACGGCGTGGACGAGGCGCTGGCGGGGCACTGCGACCGGATCGAGGTCGAGCTCTACGCCGACGGCTCGATCGAGGTCCGCGACAACGGCCGGGGCATCCCTGTCGACGTCGAGCCCAAGAGCGGCCTGGCCGGTGTCGAGCTCGTCTACACCAAGCTGCACGCGGGCGGCAAGTTCGGCGGCGGCTCCTACGGTGCCTCCGGCGGCCTGCACGGCGTCGGCGCCTCCGTGGTCAACGCCCTGTCCGCGCGGGTGGACGTGGAGGTCGATCGCGACGGCCTCGTACACGAGATCAGTTTCCGCCGCGGCGTCCCGGGCGTCTTCGACGGTGAAGGGCCCACGGCCAAGTTCAAGAAGAAGTCCGGCCTGCGCCTCGGTGCCAAGCTCCCCAAGAACGTCACCGGCACCCGCGTGCGCTTCTGGGCCGACAAGCAGATCTTCCTGCCCGACGCGGAGGTCTCGCTCGACGAGATCCACGTGCGCCTGCGGCAGACCGCGTTCCTGGTGCCCGGCCTGACCCTGGCCGTCTTCGACAGCAGGCACGAGGAGCGCGTCGAGGAGGAGTTCCGCTTCGACGGCGGCATCTCCGAGTTCACCGAGTTCCTGGCCCGTGACGAGGCCGTCTGCGAGGTGCTGCGCCTGCAGGGCGTGGGCCACTTCCACGAGACCGTGCCGGTGCTCGACGACCAGGGCCACATGACGCCCACCGAGGTGCAGCGCGAGCTGACCGTGGACGTGGCGGTCCGCTGGGGCAAGGGCTACGAGTCCACCGTGCGCTCGTTCGTCAACGTGATCTCCACGCCCAAGGGCGGCACCCACCTGACCGGGTTCGAGCGCGGCCTCGTACGCACGATCAACGAGCTGCTGCGTGAGACCCGCCTGCTGAAGAACGGCGACGACCCGGTCACCAAGGACGACATCTCCGAGGGGCTCACCGGCGTGGTGACGGTCAGGGTGCCGGAGCCGCAGTTCGAGGGGCAGACCAAGGAGGTGCTCGGCACCTCCGCGGCCACCCGCATCGTCTCCCACGTGGTCTCGCGCGAGCTCAAGGAGCTGTTCACCAACCCGCCGCGCGGCTACAAGCAGCAGCTCCGGGCCGTGCTGGAGAAGATCGTCGCCGCCGCGAAGGCGCGCATCGCGGCCCGCGAGCACCGTGACAACCAGCGCCGCAAGAGCGCGCTGGAGAACTCCGCGCTTCCCGCCAAGCTGGTCGACTGCCGCAGCGACGCGGTCGATCGCAGCGAGCTGTTCATCGTCGAGGGAGACTCGGCGCTGGGCACGGCCAAGCTGGCCCGCGACTCGGAGTTCCAGGCGTTGCTGCCGATCCGGGGCAAGATCCTCAACGTCCAGAAGGCGTCCGTGAGCGACATGCTCAAGAACGCCGAGTGCGCCGCCATCATCCAGGTGGTCGGGGCCGGGTCGGGGCGTTCGTTCGACATCGAGGCCGCCCGCTACGGCAAGGTCATCCTCATGGCCGACGCCGACGTGGACGGCGCCCACATCCGCTGCCTGCTCCTGACCCTGTTCCACCGCTACATGCGGCCGATGGTGGAGGCCGGCCGGGTGTTCGCCGCCGTGCCGCCGCTGCACCGCATCGAGCTGACCAACCCGGGGCGGGGCAAGGAGAAGTACATCTACTGCTACTCCGACGCCGAGCTGCAGAGGGTGCTGCGCGACCTGGAACGGCGCGGCAAGCGGTGGAAGGACCCGGTGCAGCGCTACAAGGGTCTGGGTGAGATGGACGCCGACCAGCTCGCCGAGACGACGATGGACCCGCGTCACCGCATCCTGCGCCGGGTCCGGATCGAGGACGCCGAGGGTGCCGATGGCATCTTCAACCTGCTGATGGGCAGTGAGGTCGCGCCGCGGCGGGAGTTCATCGTCAACAGCGCGGCCGAAGTGGATCGCGACCACATCGACGCCTAGGTGAGGTTGCCGACGTCCCTCCGCTGGGTGTGGCATGGGTGTCCCCGGGCGTGTCCGGGAATCCCAGTGGCGCGTACGCATGCGTGTGCTCGCGGTCGGGGAGTGACGCGGCCTTGAGCGGGCCGGGCAGCGATGCCGTCTTGGGCGCACGTACGTCTCCGGGACAGGCCGGGCGCCTGTTGAGTCCAGCAAGGGGTGCGAGGGGAGATGACCTGGCCGAAGCCGCCCTTCAAGGGTTCGGGCCGGGTTCGCCTCCAAGGGCTCAGGATGGGTTGGCTTGGCTTCCTGGACTCCGTGGCCCTGGGGGCGCCGGTGGCACGCTTGTGAGGCGCTGTGGGGCCTCTGGGGGGCGCCTACGCGGGCGTGTGGGGGCGTGTGGGGCAGGAAGTACCCGCGAGGGGCGCTGTGGCAGGACGTGAGTGTGGCGTCTCCTGGCCGGCAGCGGGTCCCATGGTCCGGAGCTGGGTCAGCCGGCCACGAGTTGGCCCGTGGCCAGGGGTGGACACCGTTGCCGGGAGAGCGCCGGAGTGGGGCTGAGGGGTCATGTCGCGGCGCAGGGGTGGGCGGAGCGGCGTTGTGAGTGCTTCGCCCACGTTCCGTCAGGCGTGGATGGGGGTCAGGCGGCCTGTGTGGACGTCGTAGATGGCGCCGGCCACCGGCATGCCCTCCGGTAGGAACGGGGTGCTGCGGATGCGCGTGAGGTCGTGCCGCAGAGCCTCGTTCTGGTCGGGGACCGTGTGGAACTCCAGGCTGCGGGTGTCCACTCCCCGCTCCTGGGTCAAAGCGTGTACGTCCGAGTCCGACACCTTGGACATCCCGCAGTCGGTGTGCGGCATGACGAGCACCCGCTCCACCCCGAGCACGTAAACGGCCAGCACCAGGGTACGCAGGACGTCGTCCGTCACCCGGGCACCGGCGTTGCGCAGGATCTTGGCGTCGCCGGGCTTCAGCCCGAGCAGCCCCAGCGGGTCGATACGCGAATCCATGCAGGTCACGACAGCCAGCCCACGGGCTGCGCGGCCGGTCAGTCCAGAGCTCCCGAACCTCTTGGCAAACTTCGCGTTGGCGGCATACAGGTCGTCGAACGCACTCATGCCACAAATAATCCCGCACGCCTCAAAGCTGTTGACGGCGGGGTGGCGAATGCCCGGACTTGGCAAACCTCCCACGAAACGACGTCACCTTGAGTGATGATGTCGTAGCCGTATGTACGTGATCAAAGAAGGTTAGTCGTGAGTAGGTCAGAATCGCTTGCCGCGTATCTCCGTGCTCAAGCCTGGCGCCGCCTCGACCGCGTGGAGTCCAGGGACGACGGCCGCAACGCCAAATGCGCCCTGGCGCTCCTCGACACCGCCGCCTACGCGGCCGGCCTCCCCGAGGACGACCCGCTCATCCTGATGCTGGATCAGGCGGGTTGCTTCGGTCCGCTGGGGTGCGAGGGCTTCGATCCGGGAGAGGCGGGCACCAAGCTGATCCGGCACTGGGAGGGCGGGGAACCGCACGAACTGCTGCTGGCCCTGCCGGCGGCGATCGCCGCGTCGACCTGAGGGGCGGACGCCGCCGAAGCGGGCGCCCGCCCTTCCGGGCCGGCGTTGGCCCACGCGTCCGGATGGGCGTCGTCCACTCGCACATTCGGGCGGGTGCCGGGAGGTGGGTGGCGACCGGCACAGCGCTGCCTGCCGCCATCGGCACAGCGCTGTCATGCGCTCGTGGACGCTCGTGGAAGCCCCCGGGCCCACTGGTGGGGATGGGGGGCCGTGGAGCGCTGCGCCCGCCGGTGGGGAGGTGGCGGTCCGCTGGTGGTGAGGCGCCGCCACCTTCAACGCTCGCCAGTGTGTGAGGCGCGGCCGCCCCCGCCGCCCACCGGCGGGGAGGCGCCGTGGAGTGCTGTGCTCGCCGGTGGGTGAGGGGTGGAGTGCGGTGCCCAGCGGCCGGCTGAGGTCGATCAGCCGGCTTCCCGTCTCCAAGGCGTCGAGGGGCGAAGGTGGCGGCCTCAATGGATGTCGTGCTGGGCGGGCGCCACGCCCACGTCGTCGTCGGTTCAGGTGGGTTCGTTCCCCGGCTTCCACTTGATGCCGCACCCGAGTGACGGATTCTGCTCCTCGGCCACCGGCTCCCCGTCGAGCAGGGCGTCGATGGCGGCTCGTAGCGACTCGCCGGTCACCGGTACGGAGTTGCCCGGCCGGGCGCCGTCGAACTCGCCCCGGTAGACGAGCCGGAAATGGGCGTCGTACAGGAAGAAGTCGGGCGTGCAGGCCGCCCGGTAGGCCTTGGCCACGTCCTGGGTGTCGTCCAGCAGGTACGGGAACGTGAACCCGGCCCGGCGGGCCTGCTCCGCCAGGTGTGTGGGGTCGTCGTCGGGGTAGTTCACGCTGTCGTTGCTGCAGATGGCCACGATCGACAACCTCGCGCCGTAGTCACCGGCCAGGGCGCCGAGACCGGATTCGATGTGCCGCACGTACGGGCAGTGGTTCGAGAGGAAGGCCACGAGGGTGGCGGGAGAGTCCTTCAGGTCTTCGAGCGAAACGCTGCCGCCGTCGATGGCGGTCAGGTCGAAGGCGGGTGCGGGAGTGCCGAGCGGAACCATGAACGAGTTGGCAGCCATGGCATCCATTGTCGTCTGAGAAGGGTGGAGATCGATGGGCGGCATCGCCGAGTTCAGGAGCGTCGTGCTGGATTGCCCTGATCCCAAGGGACTGGCCGAGTTCTACTCCAACCTGCTGGGCTGGCCGGTCACGTCGGTCGAGGACGAGTGGGTGGTCGTCAGCGACGGCGGCCCGCCCAAGAGGCTGGCCTTCCAGCTCGCGCCCGACTACCAGCCGCCCGTGTGGCCGAGCCCCGACCGGCCGCAGCAGTTCCACCTCGACCTGCGAGTCCCCGACCTCGACGAGGCCGAGCAGCAGGCGATCAAGATCGGCGCGACCAAGCACCACCACCAGCCAAGCGAGGATGACAGCTTCCGGGTGTTCCTCGACCCGGCGGGGCACACGTTCTGCCTCTGCCGGGTCTGAAAGCCCGCCACGACTGACGCGGCGACCGGGCCGGGCGATGGGGACTGCTCCCGGCCCGGGAGGAGGGGCCGGCCCCCGAGCGGGGCCGGCCCTTCGTGATGGTCCGGCCCCAAGCGAGGGCCGTTTCTCGTGATGGTCGGGAGGGCAGGCCCGGCGGCGGGCAGGCCCTCCCGACGGTCAGCGGCTCGCCTGGGCCAGCAGGTCCACCGCCTTCTTCGGGTTGCCCGCCGCGAGCTCGTGGTCGGCCGACGCCTGCAGGTCGGCTCGCTTGCCGGCCTTCTGCGCCACGTCCCTGGCCACCGAGACGACGGCGTCGCCGACGGCGTACGAGTCGCTCTTCGAGCGTTCGAGCAGCGCTGCGGCCGCTCCCAGCGCCCCCAGGACCGCCCGCGGGTCGCGGATGGAGCCGTCGGCGTTCCAGAGACGGCCGGACAGGGCGAGGGTCAGCGCCGCGGCGGCGGCCTTGGACGCGCCGTCACCGCGGGCCAGCTCGTCCCGCGCGGCCTTGAGCCGGTCGCGGGCGGGATCGGTGCGCAGGCCCCACCCGTACGGGAACAGCGGATCGTACGAGGCGTCGCCCACGTTGATCGGCAACTGCTCGACCGACCGGAACCAGGTGAACGGCAGCCGCCCGGTGTACGGCACCGCCCCGAACAGCGGGTCGGCCACCCCGTCGCCCTCGGTGCCCGGCAGCCAGGACGCCACCACGGCCTCGACACCCGACAGGTCGCCCAGCAGCATCGGCCGCCCGGAGACCACCAGGACGGCGCACTTCATGGCCCCGCACACCTTGTCGACCGCCGCCCGGTCGGCCGCCGACAGGTCCAGTGTGCGCCCGGCGCGGCCCACGTCGCCCTGCCCCTCGGCGTACGGCGTCTCGCCCACCACCACGACACCCACGTCGTGCCCGGCCAGGTCGGCGGAGGCGTCGCGGGAGTAGGTCACGGAGGCGGCGCGGGAGCGGACGGCCTGCAGGATGGTGGTGCCGGGCGTGATCGGCCCGGAGGAGCCCTGCCAGGTGATCGTCCAGCCGCCGGACTGGTTGCCGATGTCGTCGGCGTTGGAGCCGGCCACGTACACCTTGGCGTCGCCGCGCAGCGGCAGCAGGCCGCCGTCGTTCTTCAGCAGCACCTGCGACCTGGCCGCGGCGGTGCGGGCGACCGCGCGGTGCGGCGCCGAGCCGACGTCGCCGATGCGGGAGCGGTCGGCGTACGGGCGCTCGAACAGCCCCAGCCGGAACTTCTGGGTCAGGATCCTGGCCACCGCGTCGTCCACCCGCGACACCGGCACCCGCCCGGCCTCGACCTCGGCCTTGAGCGTGCCGGTGAACTGCGGGTACGCGTACGGCACCATGATCATGTCGAGCCCGGCGTTGACCGACGTGCGCACGTCGGCCGGGTAGTCGCCGGGGATCTGGTCGATGGCCTGCCAGTCGCTGATCACGAACCCCTTGAACCCGAGCCGTCCCTTCAGCGTCCCGTTGATCAGCTCGTCGTGGGCGTGCATCTTCAGCGGCCCGTCGCCGAAGTCCACGCTGGAGAACGACGGCATCACGGTGGCGACGCCGCGCCCGACCGCCTCCTCGAACGGCGCCAGGTGGATCGCCGCCAGCTCCTCGCGGCTCGTCCGGGTGACGCCCTGGTCGATCGTGTAGTCGCCGGTCGTCGAGGAGCCGTACGCGGTGCCGCCGTCGCCGACGTAGTGCTTGGCGGTGGCCAGCACCCCGTTGTCCTGCAGCCCGTCGATGACCGTGGCCATCCTGGACACCAGCGCCGGGTCCTCGCCGAACGACTCGTACGCCCGCCCCCAGCGGTCGTCGCGCGACACGCACAGGCACGGCGCGAAGTTCCACGGGATGCCGGTGGCCTTGACCTCCCTGGCGGTGATCTTGCCCGCCTGCTCGACCAGCGCCGGGTCGCGGGCGGCGCCCAGCCCGACGTTGTGCGGGAAGATCGTCGCACCGACCACGTTGTTGTGGCCGTGCACCGCGTCCACACCGTAGATCAGCGGCACCTGCAGGCGCGTCTGCCGGGCCTGGAGCTGGAAGCCGTCGATCATGTCGGCCCACGCCCGCGGCGTGTTCTGCGCGGGTGTCGAGCCGCCGCCGGACAGCAGCGAGCCGAGCCGGTACGTGGCGATGTCGCTCTGCTTGGCCAGCGCCCCGCGCTCGGCCTGCGTCATCTGCCCGATCTTCTCGTCCAGCGTCATCCTGCCCAGCAGGTCGGCGACGCGCTCCCTGACGGGCTTGCGGGCGTTCAGGTACGGCAGGCCGTGGGCGTTGATCACGATGACCGGCGCCTCGGCCGGCGGCCTGGTGCCCGTGCCCGACAGCTCGATCGGGATGGTCTCGGCCAACTCGTCCTGCCCGTCGCGCAGCGTCCTGACCGTGAACGTCTTCTGCGAGCCCGAAGCCGTGCCGGCCGGGAACGTCAGCGTGCCCTGGGCGGCGGTGTAGTCGGCGCCGGGGGTCGCGGTGCCCGTACCGGTCCGGTAGTCCACGGCCAGGTCGGCCGCGAGCGGGGCGTCGCCGGCGGTCGTGATCGTGACGCCGACCCGCACCTCACCCTTCTCGTTCACCGGGTAGACCGGCGCGTCGGCGGACAGGCGCACCGGTCGCGGGGGCGCGGTCCCGTACAGCTGGACCTCGTCCCACGTCAGCGTGCCCGACGTGGTGGGCAGGCGCATCGAGTAGCCCCACACGGCGACCAGGTCCAGCTCGCCGTCGGTCGGCGCGCCGCCGGGCTGGTAGTCGGTGCGGCGGGTGAAGCTCGCGAACGGCACCTCGACCTTGCGCCAGCCCGCCGCGTCGTCGGTGAACGACGACTCGAACAGCTCCGCGTTGCCCGGCCCGCCGCCGCCGTCCTTGAGCTCGAAGAAGATCCGCTGTCCCGAGCCGGTGCCGTTCACCCAGAAGGAGAAGCCCTCGTACGGGGACCAGTCCTGCGTGGCCGGCAGGTCATGGGACCAGCCGCCCCACTGGCTGATGGTGTAGACGGACTTGAGCACCCGGTTCGTCGCGGACGCGCCGGGCCGGTCCGCGCCGGGCTCGATCGTGAGCGTGGGGGTCGAGGCCGCGTCGTTGCCCCAGGCGTACACACCGGCGGGCACGCCGTCCGACTCGAAGTCGGTGATCGTGAGCGGTTCGGCGGCCGCCAGGGCGGGCGGGGCCACGATGAGTGAGGCGAGGAGGGTGAGGGCCACCCATAACGGGCGTCTGGCTCGGAACACGGTACCTCCATCAGGGAGAGAGCGCTCTCCCTGATGAGATCGGCCGTGGCCCGCGTTTCATAACAGGATCGGCGGGGCCGATGTGAACCACCGGCCCCGGCGCCCGGCTATTCGTCCGCCGGCGGCTGCTCCGAGGGCCCGCTCGGCAGGGCCTCGGGCCCTGAGGCCAGGGCGCCGCCGACCGCGCCGATGGTGTGCGTCAGGCGCACGCCCGACCCGTCGCGGCGGCCCACCTCCTCCGGCAGCGGCACCGGCTTGCCCACCGCCGAGACCGCCTTGGCGGGCGCCGGGCCGGCCCAGGCCAGCAGCAGCTCGTCCTCGCCCTTGAGGAAGCGCTGGGCCCGCACCCCGCCCGTGGCCCGCCCCTTGGCGGGGAACTCGGCATAGTCGGACACCTTGCCGCCGCCCACCTGCGTGCCGGGCAGCGCCGTGGAGGAGCCCGCGACGGTGACGACCACCGAGGGCAGCGCGGGATCGACCACGCCGAACCAGATCACCTTGGCCCCGTCGTCGAGCCGGATGCCGGCCATGCCGCCGGCCGGGCGGCCCTGCGGCCGCACCAGCGCGGCCTGGTAGCGCAACATCTGGGCGTCGGAGGAGATGAACACCAGGTCGTGGGACTCGGACACCAGCTCGACGGCGCCCACCACGCTGTCGCCGTCCTTCAACGTGATCACTTCGAAGTCGTCGCGGTTGGCCGGATAGTCGGGCACCACCCGTTTGACCACGCCCTGCGCCGTGCCGAGGGCCAGCCCGGGGCCATCGGGATCGAGGGAGCCGAGGCCGACCACCTTCTCGTCGGGTTGCAGCGACACGTATTCGGCCACCGGGTGCCCGCCCGACAGCGACGGCGGGTTGGCCGAGGGCGGCAGCGTCGGCAGGTCGACGACCTGGACGCGGATCAGCCGGCCCAGCGACGTGACCACGCCGACCTCCCCGCGTACGGACGTGCGTACGACGCTGACCAGCACGTCGTGCGCCGCACGCTCGCCCTCGCCGGCCAGCGGCGTGGCGTCGGAGGTGCGCGCCAGCAGGCCGGTCGAGGACAGCATGGCCAGGCACGGGTCGTCGGCCACCTGCAGCGACACGACCGGGGTGCGGGTGACGCCGGGCGCCTCCAGCAGGACCGTGCGGCGCGGCGTGCCGTATTTCTTCGCCACGTCGGCCAGCTCGCCCGAGACCACCCCCCGCAGCTTCGTCTCCGAGGACAGGATCTCCGTCAGCTTGGCGATCTCGTCGGTGAGCGTCTCCTTCTCCCGATCGAGCTCGAGCTTGTCGTATCGGGTCAGGCGGCGCAGCGGCGTCTCGAGGATGTAGGCGGCCTGGATGTCGGTCAGGCTGAACACGTCCATCAACCGCGTCCGCGCCTGCGCCGAGTCGTCGGAGGAGCGGATGACCTGGATGACCTCGTCGATGTTGAGCAACGCGATGATCAGGCCGTCGACGAGGTGCAGGCGCTCCTCGCGCTTGCGGCGCCGGAACTCCGACCGGCGGCGCACGACCTCGATCCGGTGGTCGACGTAGACCTGGAGCATCTCGCGCAGGCCGAGGGTGCGCGGCTCGCCGTCGACCAGGGCGACGTTGTTGATGCCGAACGACTCCTCCATCGGCGTCAGCCGGTAGAGCTCCTCGAGGACCGCCTCGGGGATGAAGCCGTTCTTGATCTCGATGACCAGCCGCAGGCCCTTGTGCCGGTCGGTGAGGTCTTTGAGGTCGGCGATGCCCTGGAGCTTCTTGCTGGTCACCAGCTCCTTGATCTTGGTGACCACGCGTTCGGGGCCCACGTTGTAGGGCAGCTCGGTGACGATGATGCCCTTGCGGCGCGGCGTGATCTGCTCGACCGTGCACTTGGCCCGCATGCGGAACGTGCCACGCCCGGTCTCGTAGGCGTCGCGCACGCCCTGCAGCCCGATGATCGTGCCGCCCGTCGGCAGGTCGGGACCCGGCACGAACCTCATCAGCTCGTCGAGCGTCGCGTCCGGCTTCTTGATCAGGTGCCGGGCGGCGGCCACGACCTCGGTGAGGTTGTGCGGGGCCATGTTGGTGGCCATGCCGACCGCGATGCCGCTGGTGCCGTTGACCAGCAGGTTGGGGAACGCCGACGGCATGACCGTGGGCTCGGTCTCCTGGCCGTCGTAGTTGGGCTTGAAGTTGACGGTGTCCTCGTCGAGCGACTCCACCATCAACATCGCCGCCGGGGCCAGCCTGGCCTCGGTGTAACGCATGGCGGCCGGCAGGTCGTCGGGCGAGCCGAAGTTGCCGTGCCCGTCGACCAGCGGCAGGCGCATCGAGAACGGCTGCGCCAGGCGCACCAGGGCGTCGTAGATGGCGCTGTCACCGTGGGGGTGCAGCTTGCCCATGACGTCGCCGACGACGCGGGAGGACTTGACGTGCCCCCGCTCGGGGCGCAGGCCCATCTCGCTCATCGAGTAGAGGATGCGCCGCTGCACCGGCTTGAGACCGTCACGAGCGTCGGGCAGCGCCCGCTGGTAGATCACTGAGTATGCGTACTCGAGGTAGCTCGCGCGCATCTCGGAGGAGACGTCGATATCGACGATCCGCTCCTCGAAGTCGTCAGGTGGGGGTGCAGTCGTGCGTCGGGCCATCTTGTGCTGCGCGGCTGCCTCGGCCGTCGCGCCGAGGGGAAGCGCATCCTCCTTCTGCTCTTGTGCTTAAACCGTAGCCGTCAGCCCGCTGGAGAAGCGTCAGATCGGCGTGCGAGGCGTCGACGTAACCCGGGCGCCCCTGGAGATGATGACACGAGCCGCGTCTCCTGTGGCGTATCGATGGCGTTGATCACGTCTCGCCTCCTGCGGGCTCCAGAGCCCCGATGCTACTCGATGTCCGCCACTTATCGCAGACATGTTCGATCCGGTGGAACGGCCTTGACCAAGCAATTGCTTGGGTCGTACGTTCGGGTCGAGGGTTCCCACCTGGATACGGAGGCGTCATGATCGAGTTCCATCCCGTGACCAAGCACATCGGCGCCGAGGTCACCGGGGTCGATCTGCGCAAGCCGCTGTCGCAGGAGGAGGTCGCGACCCTGCGGGCGGGGTGGCTCGAGCACCTCGTCCTCTTCTTCCGCGACCAGCCCATCGACGACGAGCAGCACCTGCAGTTCGCCCTGAACTTCGGCACGCTGAACCACCCCGCCTTCAAGAAGGACGCCACCAGCCCCATCCACGTGCTCGACCAGACCTCGCCCAAGGGTGAGGGCGGCGACGAGTGGCACAGCGACAACACCTTCGAGCCGACCCCGCCGATGGGCTCGCTGCTGCGCTGCGTGCAGCTCCCGAGCGTGGGCGGGGACACCTGCTGGGCGAACACGTACCTGGCGTACGAGACGCTCTCGCCGCCGATCCAGCGCCTGTGCGACGAGCTGACCGCCGTGCACGACATCACCATGTCGATGACGAAGGCGATCTCGAAGGGGCACCCGTTCGACCTGGCGGAGATCCAGGCCAAGTGGCCGCCGATCGAGCGCCCGGTGGTACGCGTGCACGCCGAGACCGGCCGCAAGGCGCTCTTCGTCAACCGGGCCTCCACCACCCGCCTCGTCGGGCTGAGCGACCGGGAGAACGAGGCGCTGCTGCCGTACCTGATCGACCACATCCGCTCCCCGGAGTTCCAGCTCCGCCTGCGCTGGCGGCCCGGCACCCTGGCCTTCTGGGACAACCGGCCGACGCAGCACTACGCGGTGGCCGACTACACCGAGCGCCGGCGCATGCACCGCGTCACCATCAACGCCTTCCCGGAGCACGCCGACCGGTAACTTTCACAGCCTGAAGTAGGCCCAGGCGATCCACGTGCAGATCAGGAACGTCAGGGCCTCCACGCCGTACGCGATGTTGCGTCCGGTCGGGCCGAAGAGCACGAAGGCGGCGGCCGCCACCGTGCAGCCGACGGTGAGCAGCAGGTCGACCAGGCCCAGGACGATCGCCAGCGCCAGGCGGACCAGGAACCACAGGAACCCGAGGCCGAGCCAGCTGGTCATGGTGGAGTCGTCGTACGCCCACCGGGACAGCGCCATGGGCGAGTAGAAGGAGCCGTCCCAGTACGCCTGCCACCGGTCGCCGATGGTCGAGCCGCGCTCCTGGACGACGGGCTGGGCGCCCTTGAACTCGATGGTCTGGACGCTGCCGTCGGTCACGTCGATGAGCACCTGCCGGTCGACGACCTGGATCACGGCCGTGCCGTTGACCACGGCCGTGAACTGGCCCGAGCCGCTCTTGATCTTGTAGATGTGGTCGAATCCGGCGATCTCCGGATGGTCGGCGCTCCCGAGGCCGTCGCGGATGATGACGTAGAGGGAGTCCGCCTCTTTGTCGGGCAGGCTGTACTCGGCCCCGATGGAGAAGACCCCGATCGGCGTGACGAGCGAGGTCTCTCCCGCGAGCTTCACCTCGCCGTTGGCCCATTCGAGCTTCACCGGCAGGAAGGCCGGGTGGTACGACGCCTTGACGTTGGTGCCCGCACAGCCGGCCGTGGCCAGGACCATGGCCGCCAGGAGCACCCGGGCGAAGATTCGTAAATGGTCGACTGCGTTGCTCTCCCGGCGGCGCGCGTTCGTCGCCGGGGCTACCGGCGCGCTGGCCAGCCCCGTCATCAGCCCTCCTGCGGGCGGCGATCCGGTGGTGTGTCTGCTCCAACGTCCCGTCGAACCCCACAGTTCCGGAGAATGGGCACCCGGTATGGGCACAGCGGGCGCATTCCGTCGGCCGGAGCTGGTAACAAGGAGGCATGATTGACGCCCCCGATGCCGCGATGCTGCGTGAAGAGGCCGAGGAGCGCCTGCGGGCGCTGGCGGGCGAGCACGCCGTGCTCCGAGAAGACCAGTGGGCCGCCATCGAGGCGCTCGTGGTCGATCGCCGCAGGGTGCTCGTCGTGCAGCGCACCGGCTGGGGCAAGTCGGCCGTCTACTTCGTGGCCACCTCGCTGCTGCGCGAGCTCGGCGAGGGCCCCACGGTCATCGTCTCGCCGCTGCTGGCCCTCATGCGCAACCAGATCGCCGCCGCCGAGCGCGCGGGCATCCGAGCCGTCACGATCAACTCCGCCAACCCGGAGGCGTGGGAGGAGATCTACGGCCAGGTCGCCGACGGCATGGTCGACGTGCTGCTGGTCAGCCCCGAGCGGCTCAACAACCCCGACTTCCGCGACAACGTCCTGCCCGAGTTGGCCGAGAGCGCCGGGCTCGTGGTGGTCGACGAGGCCCACTGCATCTCCGACTGGGGCCACGACTTCAGGCCCGACTACCGCAGGCTGTCCACGCTGTTCGCGGACCTGCCGCCGGGCATCCCCGTCCTGGCCACCACCGCCACCGCCAACGCCCGCGTCACCCGCGACGTGGCCGAGCAGCTCCGCCTGCCCGCCGAGCTGCGGCCCGACGGGGACGACACGCTCGTCCTGCGCGGGCCGCTGGAGCGTGAGAGCCTGCACCTGGGCGTCGTCCGCCTGCCCACCGCCGAGCAGCGCCTGGCCTGGCTGGCCCAGACGCTGCGCGAGCTGCCCGGCTCCGGCATCGTCTACACCCTCACCGTGGCCGCCGCCCACGAGATCTCCGGCTACCTGCGCGAGCAGGGGCTGGAGGTGGCCGCCTACTCAGGCCAGACCGAGCCGGCCGAGCGGCTGGCGGCCGAGGACGCGCTGCTCAACAACAAGATCAAGGCACTGGTGGCCACGAGCGCGCTCGGGATGGGGTTCGACAAGCCCGACCTGGGGTTCGTGGTGCATGTGGGGGCGCCGCAGTCGCCGGTCGCCTACTACCAGCAGGTCGGCCGGGCCGGGCGCGGTGTCGAGCGGGCCGAGGTGATCCTGCTGCCCGGCGTCGAAGACCGCGACATCTGGGCCTACTTCGCCTCGCTGGCCTTCCCGCCCGAGCCCGTCGTCCGCACCACGCTCCAGACCCTGGAGGAGCGCGGCCTCATGTCCACCCCGGCCCTCGAGAGCGCCGTCGACCTGAGCCGCAGCCGCCTGGAGATGATGCTCAAGGTGCTCGACGTGGACGGCGCCGTCCGCCGGGTGAAGGGCGGCTGGGAGGCCACCGGGGAGCCGTGGGCGTACGACGGCGAGCGCTACTCCCGCATCGCCGCCGAGCGCCGGGCCGAGCAGGACGCCATGCTCGCCTACCTGACGACGACCGAGTGCCGCGAGCAGTTCCTGCGCAGGCACCTCGACGACGACAGCGCCACACCGTGCGGGCGCTGCGACAACTGCACCGGGCGGCACCGCTCGCCCGAGATCGGCGCGCAGGCCGTGGAGAGCGCGCGCGAGCGGCTGAGCAGGCCCGGCGTGGAGATCGAGGCCCGCAAGCAGTGGCCGACCGGCCTGTCCGACCTGTCCGGGCGGATCAAGCCCGAGCTGGGTGCCGAGCCGGGCAGGGCGCTCGGGCGGCTGACCGACATCGGGTGGGGCAACCGCCTGCGGGAGCTGTTCGCCCGCGAGGACGGGCCGATGGCCGACGACATGTTCGCGGCCGTGATCAAGGTCCTGTCGGCGTGGGACTGGCGCGAGCGCCCGGTCGCGGTGGTCAGCGTGCCGTCCGCGACGCGGCCCAAGCTGGTGCGCGGCTTCGCCGAGCGGCTGGCGCAGGTCGGGCGGCTGTCCTACCTGGGTGAGCTGGGCTACCGCGCGGGCTCGCCCGGGCAGCAGTTCAACAGCGCCAAGCGGGTGCAGGCGATCAGGGGCACGCTGGCCATGCCGAAGGACCTGGGCGTCGCCATCGCCCAGTGCGGCGGGCCCGTCCTGCTCGTGGACGACCGCGTCGACACGGGGTGGACGATGACGCTGGGCGCGGCCCTCGTCCGCCACGCCGGCGCGCCGGCCGTGCTCCCCCTGGCCCTGGCGACCGTCAGCTGACGCCCATGGTGAGCAGGTCGTAGTCCCCGTACACCGGGCTCACGTGGACGTTCGCGGCGTTCCGGCCGCGCAGCAGCAGCGGCACCTGCCAGGCCATCGGCACGAGCACGTGCTCGTCGGCCAGCGACCGTTCGACCCGAGACCACAGCTCGGCCCGCTCTGAGCTGTCCAGCTCCTTCCTGGCCTGGTCGATGAGGTCGTCGATGCTCCGGACGCGGACGCTCACGTTGATCGAGTACGACTCCTCGTTGATCTGCCTGCTGTCCGCCACCAGCGACAGGAACGACTCGGGGTCGGGCCAGTCCGGGGACCAGCCCTTGGCGATCAGCCCGATCCCGTGCTCCTTGAGGTAGTCGGGGCTGCCGCCCTTCTTCTCGTGGAACTCCGCGATGGGGACGCGCTCCAGGCTGACGTCGATGTCCACCTCGGCCAGCGCCTTCTGGACGGCCTCGGCGGCGCGGGCCTCGGCGGGCAGGTCGCGGTAGACGTACTTGGCCTTGAACCCGTTCGGCTGCCCGCACTTGACCAGCGACTGCCGGGCGGCCCCCGGGTCGCCCTCCGGGTGGAGGTCCGGGTCGGCGTGGCGGCGGCCGCTGATCGTGGGCGGCAGCAGCGACGTGGGCACGGGCGCCTGCTCGACGCCGTACGCCAGGCGAAGCGCGCTCAGGTCGAGCGCCTGGACGACCGCCCGGCGGCAGTCCGGCCTGTCGAACGGCGGGACCTCCGGGTTGATCGCCAGGAGCCGGACGCCGGTGGTGACGGGCGCGTCGGCCCGCGCCTTGAGCGCCGGGTCGGCGAGCACCCCGGGCACGTCGTCCCGCGCGACGCTCGGGCCGACGTCGGCGGTGCCGTCCCGGAGCCGCCGGTCGGCGTCCTCGGGGAGGACGCCGTAGTCGAGCTCGTACGAGTCGGGGAGCGGTCGCCGGTTGGGGTCGGTCGCGGCGGACCAGTGCTCGTTGCGCGCCAGGACGACCTTGTTGTCCGTCACGCTCTCCAGCCGGTACGGGCCGGAGGCGAGGACGCTCTTGCCGTACCGGGCCCCCGTGTCCTTGGCGGCGGGCACCGGGACGGTCTCGGGGAGCTGCACGACCTGGTCGAACGTGGAGTACGGGGCCTTCAGGCGGAAGATGATCGTGCGGTCGTCGGGCGTCTCGACGGCCGTGTCGGTGGACACCCCGGGCGACTTGTAGGCCCCCTGGTAGCCGGTGGGGAGGTTGAGCAGGAGGTCCAGATGGGCGGAGCCGTTGGCGAAGTCGGGGTCCATGCTGCGCAGCACGGCGTGCTTGACGTCCTTGGCCAGGATCGGCGAGCCGTCCTGATATTTCAGGCCGTCTCGTAGTTTGTAGGTCCACGTCTTGCCGCCATCGCTCGGCACGCCCAGCGACTCGGCCAGATCCGGCACGATCTGCGTGCCGGCGGCCCCGGGCACCGGCTTGAACATCGTCAGCGACCGGCCGTAGAGCCGCACCAGGTTCAGCGAGTGGGGAGCGTACATGTTGCCGGGGTCGGTGGACTCGATGGTGGAGGTCGAGACGACGCGCAGCGTGCCGCCGGTCTTCGTGGAGGGGTTCGCGACGTTCCCCACGGCCGCCCCGAACGCCGCCGGCGACGGTGCGGCGGAGGCGGCCGTCCCGCCCGTTCCGCTCGGCTGGTCCGCCTGGCGGACCAGCCAGATGGCGGCGGTCACCGCCAGGGTGGTGACCGCCGCGCCGATGGGGATCAGCGCCTTGCGGACCCGCCGGAGCGGCGCGGTGGCGGCAACCGGCGGGGGCGGCCCCGTGCCCCCAGCCGTGCCCCCAGCCGTGCCCCCAGCCGGGCCTTCCCTCGGGCGCCCGACCGGACCCCCGGCCGGAGGCGGCGATGGCCGGAGGGGGATCGGCGGGGAAGTCTGGGCGGCGGGTACGGTGGTGCCGGCCCGGATGAGGTCCCGGACCAGCTGCTCGGCCGTCGGCCGGCACCGGGCGTCCTTGGACAGGCAGGCCCACAGCAGCGGAGCCAGCTCCCCGGGCACCCCGGACAGATCCGGATCCAGGTTGAGGATCCGGTGCATCACCACCGGCAGCGCCCCGACCCCGAACGCCGCCCGCCCCGTGGCCGCGAACACCATCGTCCCCGCCCACGCGAACACGTCGCTCGCCGGAGCGGCCTCCCCGAGGAACTGCTCGGGCGCCATGAAGGCGGGCGTCCCGACGATCCCGGTCGTCATGCTGTGGCTGGCGTCCAGCGCCCGCGCGATGCCGAAGTCGATCACGCGGGGCCCGTCGGGGCCCAGCAGCACGTTGCTCGGCTTGAAGTCCCGGTGCACCACCCCGGCCCCGTGGATGGCGACCAGCGCGGTGGCCGTGGTGACCGCCAGCCGCATCAGTGCCGGCCCGCGCACCGGCCCTTCCGCGGTGACGTGGTGCTGCAGCGAGGGGCCGTCGACGTACTCGCCCACGATGTACGGCTGGTCGTGCACGGTCCCGACCTCGAGCACCCGTGCGGTGCAGAACTCCGCCACCCGCCGGGCCGCCTCGGCCTCGCGGCGGAAGCGGCGTACCTCGGTCGCGTCACCGGCGAACCTGGCGTGCAGCAGCTTGATCGCGACCCGCTCGCCGGACGGCGAGACGCCGAGATAGACGCTGCCCTGGCCGCCCTCGCCGAGAAATCCGATGATCTCGTAGGAGCCGACCGATGGGGGATCGCCCGGTCGTAAGGGACGCACGCCGTGGTCGCCTAGAACGGCGGCCGCGCGCCCAGGTGCATGATCGCCTTGGCCGCCAGCCGGCTGCCCGACGCCAGCGCCTCGGCCGGGGGCTTGCCCTCCAGCCACGGCGGCAGGAATCCGGCGCAGAAGGCGTCACCCGCGCCCGTGCCGTCGACGATCTTGTCGACCGGGTCGGCGGCCACGCGTACGGGATCGGGGCGGCCGTTGCCGTACCACAGCGCGCCTTCGGCGCTCATCTTGATGACGACCTGCGGGAACCACGCGGCGAGCACCTTGGCGGCGGCCTCGGCGTCGTCGCGGCCGGTCAGCACCTTCGCCTGGTCGACGTTGGCGAACAGCAGCTTGGCCCCGTCGGTCCACTCGAGGAACGGCTCGGCACCGGTGCGCTCCAGCGGCGCCGACGACGCGCAGTCGACGGAGATCGACATCCCGCCGCGCCTGGCCATGTCGAGCGCCGCGAGCCCGGCGTCGCGCGAGCCCTCGTTGATCAGCGTGTAGCCCGACAGGTGCAGGTGCGTGCCCGAGGTGAACAGGTCGCGCGGCAGATCCTCCGGCGACAGGGCGGCGTTGGCACCCGGGTCGGACAGCATCGTGCGCTCGCCCTTGTGGGTGACGAGCACCACGCAGGTGCCGGTCGGCCGCTCGGGATCCATGACGAGCCGTGCGTCCACGCCATAGCCCATGAGCTCCATGTCGCGGTTGCGGCCCGTGATGTCGGCGCCCCTGCGGCCGATGAAGGCCACCTCGGCGCCCTCGACGGCAAGCCAGGAGGAGATGTTGGCCCCCGAGCCACCGCCGTGCATGGTCACGATCGCCGGGGTGTCGCTCGCCCGGGCGAGCGCATAACGGGCGCGCGCGACCGCGTCGGTCATGAGATCGCCCACCACGACGACCCGCGTCATGATGTCACCACCTTGCTGCCTTCAGATCGAGCCTGGCCACGGCTGAAACGCCACGGCAAAACTAACAGCTTCCGGCCCGCCCGTGGGGCTTACCTCGGACACCGGGCCTGAGTCGATGCACAAGCGTTGCCCAACAGGGCCCGGGGTCTTGGCATTTGGGATGCGGGTTTACGCTCGAATCTGTGGAGGCACAATATCCGGCCCACTGGGAGGCCGATGTCGTCCTGGCCGACGGCGGGACCGCGCACGTGCGGCCGATCAGGCCCGCCGACGCGGACCGTCTCCGCTCCTTCTACTCCCGGCTGTCCGACGAGTCGATCTATTTCCGGTTCTTCGGACCCCGGCCCCGGCTCTCCGACAGGGAAGTCGAGCGGTTCACGAACGTCGACTACGTCAACCGGGTCGCGCTGATCGCCACCATCGGCACCGAGATGGTGGCCGTGATCCGCTACGACCGCACCGGCCCGGGCGAGGCCGAGGTGGCCTTCCTCGTCGAGGACGCCCACCAGGGCAGGGGAGTGGCCTCCGTCCTGCTGGAGCACCTGGCCGCCACGGCCCGCGAGCGCGGCATCGAGCGCTTCATCGCCGACGTGCTGCCCGCCAACATGCGCATGACCGGGCTGCTGCGCCAGGCCGGCTACACGGCCCAGAGCCAGTTCGAGGACGGCGTCGTACGCATGACGCTCGACCTGACCCCCACCGACACCTCGGCGGAGGTGACGACCGCGCGCGAGCACCGGGCCGAGTCCCGGTCGATCGCCAGGCTGCTCACCCCCGGGTCGGTCGCGGTCATCGGCGCCTCGCGCGAGCCCGGCGGCGTGGGCCAGACCGTCCTGCGCAACCTGCTGGCCGCCGACTTCACCGGGCCCGTCTATCCGGTGCACCGGGAGGTGCGGGCGGTGGCGGGCGTGCGGGCGTACGCGAGCGTGGGGGCGATCGACGGCGACGTCGACCTGGCCGTGGTCGCCGTGCCGGCCGAGGGCGTGATCGACGTGGTCAAGGAGTGCGCCGAGAAGGGCGTGCACGGCCTGGTCGTGGTTTCCTCCGGGTTCGGCGAGACCGGCGCGCAGGGCCGGGCCAGGCAGGACGAGCTGGCCCGCATCGCCCGCTCCTACGGCCTGCGCGTCGTGGGCCCCAACTGCCTCGGCATCGCCAACACCGACCCCGCCGTCAAGCTCAACGCCACCCTGGCCGCCACCGTGCCGGGCCGGGGCAAGGTGGGCTTCTTCAGCCAGTCGGGCGCGCTCGGCACCGCTCTCCTGCAACGCGTGGCGCAGCGCGGCATGGGCATCTCGTCGTTCGTCTCGGCGGGCAACAGGGCCGACGTCTCGGGCAACGACCTGCTGCAATATTGGGAGGAGGACGACTCCACCGAGGTGATCCTGCTCTACCTGGAGTCGCTCGGCAATCCGCGCAAGTTCACCCGGCTGGCCAGGCGGATCGCCCGCAGCAAGCCGATCGTGGTGGTCAAGAGCGGCGGCACCCCCACCGGGCACTCGGCGGAGGAGCTGCGGCTGCCGGACTCGGCGATCAGCTCGCTGTTCGCGCAGGCGGGCCTGATCAGGGTGGACGACCTCATCCAGCTCTTCGACGTGGGGCAGCTGCTGGCGTACCAACCGCTGCCGGCCGGTCCCAGGGTCGCGCTCGTGACCAACTCCGACGCGCTGGGCCTGCTCGCCGCCGACGCCTGCCTCGCGGCCGGCCTGGAGCCGCGCGCGCCGGTCAACCTGGGCCCCGCCGCGGGCCCCTCCGAGTACGGCACCGCCCTCGCCGGCGAGCTGGCCTCCCCCGACGTGGACGCGGCCGTCGTGATCTACATGCCGCCGATCCCCGGCAGGGACGACGAGGTGGCCGACGAGCTGTTGCGGGTCTCGAAGGACGCCGCCAAGCCGGTGCTCACGACGTTCCGGGGGCATCTGGGGATGCATCCGGCCCTGCGCGTGCCGGGCACCGGCCCCTCGCGCGGGTCCATCCCCTCGTACGCGGCCCCCGAGGAGGCCGTCCGGGCCCTGGCCCACGTGGTGCGCTACGCGACCTGGCGCGCCCACCCGGCGACGCCGCCGCCCGAGCTGGACGGCATCGACACCGGCTGTGCCAGGGCGCTGGCCGAGCGGACCCTGTCCGGCAGCGCGGCCGGTCCCGACACCTCCGCGGGCGGTTTCGCGCAGGCCGGGCCGCCGGTCGAGATCGACGCCACCGAGCTGCTGTCCTGCTACGGGATGACCGTCTGGCCCGCCGAGACCGTCCGTTCGCCGGACGAGGCCGTGGCCGCCGCCGAGCGGCTGGGTTGGCCGGTGGTGGTGAAGGTGGCCGATCCGGGGGCCTCCCGGCGCGCCGGGACCGTACGCCTGGGGCTGACAGGTCCCGAGATGGTGCGCCACGCGTACGCCGAGTTCGCCGAGCAGCTCGGTGACCAGGCGGAGCTGGCGGTCCAGCGGATGGCGCCGCAGCCCGCCGTGCCGACGGTCGTGGGCGTGATCGAGGACCCCGCGTTCGGGCCCGTCGTCACGTTCGGGCTCGGCGAGGTGACCGCGCGCCTCCTCCAGGACCAGGGCTTCCGCCTCGCCCCGCTGACCGGGGAGGACGCCTCCGAGCTGGTCCGGTCCGTACGCGCCGCGCCGCTGCTGTTCGGCGAGTACGGCTACCCGCCCGTGGCGGTGGACGCCCTCGAAGACCTCCTCGTACGCGTCGGCCGCCTGGCCCACGACCTGCCGGAGCTGGCCCGCCTGGACCTGGACCAGGTGCTCGTGGGGGAGTCGGACGTCATGATCCTCGGCGCCCGGGCCACCCTGCGCACTCCGGCGGGCCCGCGCCTCGACGGTGGTCCCCGCCGGCTGGGCTGATCGCCCTTGGCGAATCAAGGGGAACAAGTGCCCTGTGGTGCACGGATGGAAGACGTTATAGAGCGTTATGTCCGGCGGGTGAGTGCACTGCCCGGTCCTGGCAGGATGGAGCCATGAGGGAAACCCGAGTCTCAGCCGCGGGCCTGCGTGAAGCGATCGAACGCAGCGGCTACTACCCCGACCTCGTCACCGATGCGGTCGAATCCGCGCTGGGCAAGGAGGCCGTGACCGCGTTCGTGGTCCATCACGAGGCGACCTTCGATCCCGCGATGGAGGTGCGCCGCCACGTCACCGTCCTGGTGCTGTCGACGACCCGGCTGCTGGTGTGCCACACGGACGAGCACCCGGCGGTGGAGGGCGTCTCGGCGTCCCATGCCTCCACGACCACGGAGGCCGTCCGCCTGAGCCGCGTCCAGTCGGTCGCCGTCACCCGCGTGGTGCCCGACCCGGCCTCCTACGTTCCCGGCGTCCCTCCCACGGAGGTGACGCTCACGATCGGCTGGGGCGCCATCTCCCACGTGGACCTGGAGCCGGCCACGTGCGGCGACGAAAACTGCGAGGCCGACCACGGTTACACGGGTGCCATCACGGCGGACGACCTGTCGCTGCGGGTCAGCGAGGCCGCCGACGGTCCCGAGGCGGTCACCCACGTCCTCTCCTTCGCCAAGGCCCTCTCCGAAGCCACCGCCCGCGCCACCTCCTGACCCTTCCCCAGCCCTCACCCCCGCCCCAGACGGGCACCCCCGCACGGCGCCCGCCACGCGCCTGCCGTTGCCCACACGCCGGCCGTCCGACACGGTGGGGTGCCGATGCACGGCTTGGCGGCGCCGCACCAGCGCATCCTGGCCGCCTGCACCGCAGCTGACCGGCGCGGTGGCCCCCGCGCGGCGGGTGGCTTTGTCGCTCGCCGGAAACCTCGGCTCGACTTGACGGCACGCATGCGAGCGGTGCCGCGCCACAGGCTGCACGCCGCACAGGGCGGTCCTCCGCTCGTGGCGGCCCTTCTGGCCGGGCGTCCCTCCAGCGCATGACGGCCCTCCGGCGCCACGCGCCGACGCCGCTGACGTAGCACAGTGATCGTGTCGGTGACACGGCCGCGACTCCACCAGGCCGGCACCCCGGTCGGCGGCGTGTCGCCGGGGCCCGCCCGGCGGCTCTCCAGCACGGCGGAGTCTCGCGCCTGGCCAGCACAGCGGCCTGTCGCACCCCGCCCGCATGTCGGCTCTCCAGCATGGCGGCGGGCCGTGTTAGCCCGCCACGGCGGTGCACCCGGAGGGCCGGTGGATGCGGGAGCGGCGGTAGGAGATCACGGAGGGCTAGACTGGGAGGCATGCTGGTGCCGGGATACGGCGGCGCGTCGCTGGTGGATCTGCCTGGCTCGTTGCTGGCCGCCCTCGGCCTGCGCGAGCCCAACGCGCTGGCCCTGGAGCCGGCCGACCGCGTCTGCCTGTTCCTGGTCGACGGCCTGGGCGCCGAGATGTTGCGTGCCCACCCCGAGGCCGCCCCCTTCCTGTCCGGCCTGGCGGGCAGGACGCTCACGGCCGGATTCCCCGCCACCACCGTCACGAGCCTGTGCTCCCTGGGCACCGGCCTGACGCCCGGCGAGCACGGCATGGTGGGCCTGATGCTGGCCGTGCCGGGCACCGGTCACCTGTTCAACTGCCTGCGCTGGACCCTCCCCGACGGCCTGACGATGGACCCCGAGGTGTGGCAGCCGGCCACGACCGTCTACCAGCGCGCCGCCCGGGCCGGCATCGAGCCCGTCTACGTCGCCCCCGCCGAGTTCGAGGGCACCGGCCTGACCAGGGCCGTCTACCGCGGCGTACGCTATGTCCCCGCCGAGTCCGTCGACGACCGCGTCGCCCGCGTCCGCGAGGCGCTGCGCGAGCGGCGGCGCGCCCACGTCACCGTCTACTACGGCGACCTCGACGCCACCGGCCACATGGTGGGCTGGGGCAGCGAGGAGTGGCTGCGCCAGCTCACCATCGTCGACGACATGGCCCGGCGCATCGCCGAGGGCCTGCCGCCCGGCTCCGCCCTCTATGTCACCGCCGACCACGGCATGGTCAACGCCACCGAGAAGCTCGACGCGGAGAGCGTCCCCGAGCTGACGGAGGGGGTCGCGCTGCTCGGCGGCGAGGCCAGGGCCAGGCACGTCTACGCCCGCCCGGGGGCCGCGAAGCAGGTGCTGGAGGCGTGGCGCGAGACCCTGCGCGGCAAGGCGTGGGTGGTGTCCAGGCAGGAGGCGGTCGAGTCCGGCTGGTTCGGTCCCGTCGTACGCGACGCGTGGCTGGAGCGCATCGGCGACGTCGTGGCCGTGCCGCACACCGACCTGGCCATCACCGCCCCCACCAAGCAACGCATCGAGGCCCTCTTCACCGGCTATCACGGCTCGCTGACGACGGCCGAACAGCACGTCCCGCTCCTGGAGGTACACACGTGACCAGCCCGCTGATCACCCCCGCCGATCTGGCCGCGCTCGACGGCGCGACGGTGCTCGACGTGCGCTGGCGGCTCGGCGGGCCGCCCGGGCTGGAGTTCTACCGCGAGGGCCACATCGAGGGTGCCGTCTACTGCGACCTCGACGCGGACCTCGCGGCGCCCCCGGGAGAGGGCGGGCGCCACCCGCTGCCGGACGCGGCGGCGTTCCAGGGCGCGATGCGGCGGCTGGGCGTCTCGGACGGGCGGCCGGTGGTGGTCTACGACGACGCCGGGTCCACCGTCGCCGCCCGGGCCTGGTGGGCGCTGCGCTACTTCGGCCACCAGGACGTACGCGTGCTCGACGGCGGGCTGCCCGCCTGGATCGAGGCCGGCCTGCCGACCACGAAGGAGACACCCGAGCCGGTCGAGGGCGACTTCACCGCGCGACCGGGCGGGATGCCGGTGCTGACGGCCGACGAGGCGGCGGCGCTGGCCGGCCGGGGCGTGCTGCTCGACGCCAGGGCCGCGGAGCGCTACCGGGGCGAGGTGGAGCCGGTCGATCCGGTGGCCGGGCACGTCCCCGGTGCCGTCAGCGCGCCCACCACGGAGAACGTCGGACCCGACGGCAGGTTCCTCGACCCCGGGGCGCTGCGGGCGCGCTTCGCCGATCTGGGCGTGGGGGAAGGGGTCGAGGCGGGCGCCTACTGCGGTTCCGGCGTGACGGCCGCGCACGAGGTGCTGGCCATGGCGGTGGCGGGCCTGCCGGCGGCACTGTACGTGGGCTCCTGGTCCAACTGGGTGGCCGACCCGTCGAGGCCCGTCGCCACCGGCTGACCCGCCTAATAGAGCGGCTGGTCGCCCGCCCCGAAGCAGGCGAACCCGGTCTCGCCCGTCTTGGCCGCCGCGCACGCCAGGGCCGTGTCCGGCGGTTGCCCCGCCGCCACGAGCTCGTGGAACGTGCTCATCACCGCCCGGGCCGCCTCGTCCTCCACCGGCACCAGCCCGGCGACCACGCAGGACGACCCCTTGGCCAGGAACGTCCCGGGCAGGCCCAGCGGCGCCCCTTCCATCGGCGTGCGCGACATGCCCGAGTTGCACGCGGACAGCACCACCAGCCCGGCCGAGCGCGAGACGTCCAGCAGGTCGTACGCCATCAGCGACCCGTCCTCCAGCGTGATCCCCGACACCAGCGGGCTGCGCGCGTGGAACACCCCGTGCGCCGCCAGGTGCACGACGTCGGCCGTCCCCAGCGACTCCAGCACCGGCCCGATGCGCCCGGGCACCTGACGCCCGCCGGGATGGCAGGCCACCACGTGCGCCACCTCGGCGTACGCGTGCGCCAGCGCCGGTCCGGCCGCCGCCACCACCGAAGGCGGCCCGCCGGAGCGCGAGCCCCGGGCCTTGCGCGCCCGCAGCCAGGCCGCCGCGCCGGCCGCCACGCTGACCGGCCGCTCCCGCAGGCACGGCAGCGCCCCCCACGGCAACGTGTGCAGCGCGCCCACCGGCACCACCACCAGGGGGCGGTCGGCCAGGTCGGCCGCCAGGGGCCGCAGCACCAGCCGTTCGACCTCGGTGGCCGCGGCCTCGACGTCGCGGGGATGGCCCTGGCGGCGCAGCGCGTACCGGAGCTGGACGATCGCCTCCTTGACCTGCCGCACGCCGGCGAGGCGGCGCAGGAGCATGCGCTCTCCGGTCACGAGTACGGCCAGCAGCGCGTCGCCGTCCGCCACGTACTCGACCAGCGCCCCCCGCCCCAGCTCCGCCCGCACCCGGTCGGGGTCCACCAGGGCGCACGCGTGGGCCGGAGCCGCCACGGCCCGCCACCGCTCGGCCCACTCGAACACCTCCCTGGCGCTCCCGTCGCGCACCGCCACCTCCAGCCCGAACGCCGCCAGCCGCTCCCCGGCCCGGGCCGCGTGGGCGCGCAGCGACGGGTCCTCGAACGCCTCCACGCGCCCGCTCACCTCGGCCAGCCCGTCGCGTATCGCCCGGAAGGCCCCCGTCACGTCCTCCTGGAGCGCGGCCTGCAGCGCGAGCGCGTGCTGGCGCACCGGCACCGGGATCTGCGCGGCCTGCGCGAACTGCCTGGCCTGCGGTTCGGAGGCGAGCGAGGTCAGCCGGGTGCCGTCCGGCATCCACCGCTCGCGCTGCTCGGCGTGCCGGGTGAGCCTGGCCAGCTGCGCCGAGGCCGTCGGGTGGTCGTCCACGGCGAGCGCCGCCTCGGCCGCGGCCAGCCGCAGCGCCGCCGCACCCGCCTGGTGGGAGCCCTCCTCCAGGTCGTCGGCGCATGCGATCAGCTCGGCCACCAGCTCGGGCGTGACGGGTTCGAGGGCCAGCCGCGAGCGCAGGAGGACCTCCCGGGCCAGCGGCAGCCACGAGAGCCGATCCTGCGCGGCCAGCTCGCCCGCCGCCTGCTCGGCCACCTGCCTGGCCCGGTGCGGGTCGCCGGTCAGCAGCTCCACCTGGGCCAGCTTCAGCCGCGCCTCGGCCAGCGCGGCGCGCGCCCCCGACGCCTCCAGGTCCGGTACGGCCAGGCTCAGCATGGCCCTGGCCTCGCCGGGCAAATGGGCGGCCAGCAGGGCGCCGGCGAAGTCGGCCCGCATCGTGGCCAGCCGCTCGGGGAAGCCGAACAGCGTGTCCTCGGCCTCGCTGTAGTGCTTGAACGCCCCGGCGATGTCGCCCCGGCGCACCGCGAGGAAGGGCAGGTTGGCGGCGGACAGCCGGGCCAGGTGCCGTAGCCCGGCGTGCTGGGAGATCTGCAGGCACGCGGCGAGGTCGCGCATGGCGGCGTCCCAGTCGCCCCGGTAGGAGTGGATGAGGCCGCGGTTGAGCAGCCCGCCGGCCAGGAACCTGCGGTCGTCGATGGTGCCGGGCGCGGTCACGAGGGCCCGCAGGGCGCGGTCGCAGGAGGCGATGGCCTCCTGGTAGCGGCCGAGGTGGGCCAGGGCGACCGCGCGCTGGGTGTCGAGCTTGGCGCGGTCGAGCGGCGTGAGGTAGGCCCAGGCCAGGGCGGCCACGCGCAGGGCCTGGAGGGGGTGGCCGCGCTCGGTGCGTACGGTGACGAGGGACAGCCGCGCCTGGGCGATCCGCTCGGGCGGCGCTCCGGCCGTGCCGATGGCCTCGCGGAGGTGGTGTTCGGCGGCCTCCAGGTCGCCCAGCTCGCGGGCGGCCAGCGCCATCGACCTAAGCGCCACGGCGGTGGCCTCGGCAGCTCTGGCGCGGCGGGCGGCCGCGAGGATGACGCGGCTCGCGCGCATGGCGTGGTCCGGGTCGATCAGCGAACGCATCATGGCGGCCTCGGCCGCCTTGACGAGCGGGTGGAGGTCGCCGGGCGAGTCGTGTTCGTCCGATGTTGCGCTCATGGCCGGCCTCGGTCGGGAGACAGCCGGGAGAGAAGGACGCGCTCTCCCGGCCGGTCACTGGTGGTTCAGGGTCGGATGCGCACCCAGGTCGTCTGGATGGGTGCGTGACCGGGCCGGTGGCACACCACGCTGAGCCAGCCGGGTGGCAGGCCCGTGGCGACGAAGTGGCCGGTGTGGGCGATGCGCCTGGTCAGCGTCAGGTGGGGGGATCTTACATCGACGAGAGCGCCCTCTCCTGGGTAGGGGGAAATGTGCCCGGCGACGTCGATGAGCCCGTCGCCCTCCGTCACCTCCAGCTCGAAGGTGAGGCCGGCCGCGACGAAGCGCACCAGGTGGGAGCTGTCGTCGTCGCGCACGCTGCGGATGGTGGCGGACTCGGCATAGGCGGCCGTCACCGCCCGGGGGACCAGGAACCGGTAGGCGTCTCGTGCTGCGGCGGACACCTGCATCGGGATCGGGTCGTTCCCGGAGGCCAGCCGGAGGGCCGCCAGGAAGTATTCGTCGTTGATCATTGCGCTGTCTCCTGTAGTGAGATCAGAGTGCGCAGTTTTTCCAGGCAGCGGGCCTTGGTCGGGCCTATGCTGCCCGCGGGCAGCCCCAGTCGTGATGCCACCTGCTGGTTTCCAAGGTCGATCGCCACCAGCTGGAGGAGTGAGCGGCAGGGCTCGTGCAGGGTGGAGACCGTCTGCCAGAGCCGGCGCCGGCCGTCGGCCTCCAGGACGGCGGAGGCGGGATCAGGGTCTTCGACGACCTCGAACGAGGAGCCGCCCGAGCGCTCCTTCCGCTGGAGCAGCAGGGCCTCGCGGCGTACGGTCGTCATGAGCCAGCCCCCCACTCCCGCCGGGTCCCTGATGCTCTGGAGGTGCTGGAGCAGGCGCAGCCAGGAGCCCTGGACCGCGTCCGCCGCGTCGGCGGGGCTCAGGCCGCACGCGCGGGCCACGGCCCACATGCGCGGCCCGAATCTCGACTCGAGCTCGTCCCAGGCCGACCGGTCGCCGTCGGCCGCGGCTTCGAGCAGCTCCGCAGGATCCCGAGGATCGCGCATACGGCCTCCTTCCGTCCGGCACGGAAGGCGATCATGCCTCCTCGTGATTGTCCGGGGACTGAGCGTAAACTCTACAGACTCGCCGGGAAGAGAACTCCCAGATCGGGAATTTGCCGGGTCTCCTCGGAGTCAAGGAGCCTCCTGGTCCACTCCTTCGCCGGCTCGTCCCTGGCCGCCTCGGCGACGGCGCCGGCGACCAGGGCGGTGGCGAACGACGTGCCGCTCCACGCCGCGTACCCCGAGTAGTCCGCCGCGTCGAGATAGCTGCTGGTCAGCCAGTCACCCCGGGCGCACGCGTCGACCCAGGTGCCGTAGCCGGAGTAGGGCGCCCTGCGCTGCTGGCCGGCGTCCACGGCCGCCACGCCGACCACGCAGGGCAGCGCGGCGGGCCAGAACGGCCGGTCGGAGGCGGTGTTGCCGGCGCAGGCCACGGTGACCGTGTCCGTCAGCCCGGCGATGGCGTCGCTCAGCAGGGGCGGGGGCCGGTCGTCGAAGGTGTGGCAGCCGAACGAGAGGTTGAGCACCTGCGGGGGCCGCTCCCGCATGCGGTGGAGGGCGCGTACGACGGCCGCCTCGTCACCGAGGCCGTCGCCGTCGAGGACCCGGCGCACGCGCAGCGACACGCCGGGCGCGCGGCGCAGCAGCAGGCCCGCGATGAACGTGCCGTGGCCGGCCTGGGAGCCCTCGGAGGCGTCGGCCTCCTCGGGGCCGAGACGGGAGTACCAGTCGCTGCCGGACCACCACGGATGCTTGGCGATGCCGGTGTCGAGCAGGCCCACGACCACCCCGGAGCGGGCCCGCCCCGGCTTGAAGCCGATGGGCGGGGCGGGGAAGGGTCTGGACGCGGGACCGCCGAAGAACAGGGGCTGCCCGCGGAGCACGTGGTTGGGCGATGCCCGCAGGCCCTGCTCGCGGAGCTCGGCGGCGATCTCGCAGGGGTCGGCGCCGGGCGACAGGTGGATGACGCAGACTCCGTCCGCCTCCGAGACCGCCTGGGTCCAGCGCGACGCGGCGGAGACCGCGGTCCGGTCGGTCAGCACCTGACCTGGGCGGATGAACGCCTCGCCGACAGATTGGATTTCCATGAGCGGGTATGTTTCCGCCCTCGGCGAGCTGTCACCCGCCACTCCCGCACCAACTTGGTATGGCCCCCCTCTGGTGTCGGATTGCGACCGACGGTAGTCTCTCCCTAGTCACTTGTGATCATCCCGTGGCGAGGCCGTTGGGGAAGGCGCACCTCGTACCGAACGGGAGGTCCGGTGTCTGCTCGTGGCGTCCTTTACGTCCACTCGGCTCAGCCCGCGCTGTGCCCTCACATCGAATGGGCAGTCGCGGGTGTCCTTGGCGTGCCCGTAGACCTGACGTGGACTCCGCAACCCGCCGCGCCCAATGTCGTGCGGGCACAGGCGGAGTGGGAGGGCCGCGCCGGCATCGCCGCGGCCATCGCCTCCTCTCTCATGGGCTGGCAGCGCCTCAGGTTCGAGATCACCGAGGACGCCTCGCCGGGAGTGGACGGCTCCCGTCATGCCTACACGCCGACGCTCGGTGCCTTCACGGCGGTCATCGGCGTCGCCGGCGACATCATGATCCCGGAAGACCGGCTGCGCGCCGCGATGATGATGGCCGCGCAGGGGCGGTGCGTGCTGGAGGACGAGCTGGACAAGATGCTTGGCCGGCCGTGGGACGAGGAGCTGGAACCGTTCAGGTACGCCGGGGACGGTGCGCCCGTCCGCTGGCTGCACGCGGCCGTTTGATGGGGAAATGCCGCCCGTGACGGGCGAGATGGCGCCAGTCCGTAAATGACCGACGGGCCCGCACCTGAGGAAGGTGCGGGCCCGTCGGCCGTGAAACGTGCTTACAGCGGGATGTTGCCGTGGGCGCCCCTGGCCGGGGTGGCCTGGGAGAGGACCTTGGCGATGGCGCCGCGGGTCTCCTCGGGCTTGATCACCTCGTCGATGACGCCCAGCTCCTGGGCCCTGCTCAGGCCGCCGGCCAGCACCTTGTGCTCCTCGGCCAGGCGCTGCTCCAGCTCGGCCCGCTCCTCCTCGGGAGCAGCCGCGAGCTCGCGCCGCTTGAGGATGCGCACCGCGGCCACCGCGCCCATGACCGCCACCTCGGTGGTCGGCCAGGCGAACACCTTGGTGGCGCCGAGCGCGCGGGAGTTCATCGCGATGTACGCCCCGCCGTACGCCTTCCGCGTGACCAGCGTGACCCGGGGCACCGAGGCCTCGGCGAAGGCGTGCAGCAGCTTGGCGCCGCGCCGGACCACGCCGTCGTGCTCCTGCCCGACACCGGGCAGGTAACCCGGTACGTCGACGAGGACAACCAATGGCACGCCGAAGGCGTCACACATACGTACGAACCGGGCGGCTTTCTCGGCGGACGTGGCGTCGAGGCAGCCGCCGAGCCGCATCGGGTTGTTGGCGATCACACCGACCGTCCGGCCGCCGAGGCGGCCCAGCGACGTGACGATGTTGGGCGCCCACTTGGGGTGCAGCTCGACTCCGGGCTCGTCGAGCAGGCCGTTGACCAGCGGCTTGACGTCGTATGCCCGGCGCGCGGACTCGGGGAGCAGTGTCGAGAAGTCGATCTCCTCGATCGCGCCGGTGCGCACGCGGCCCTGGTGGCCGAGGAGCGTGGCGAGCCGGCGCGCCTGAACGTACGCGTCGGTCTCGGTCTTCGTCACGATGTGCACGACGCCGCTGCGCTTGCTGTGCGGCTCGGGACCGCCCAGGGCGGCGCTGTCGACGTCTTCGCCGGTCACGCTGCGGACCACGTCGGGGCCGGTGACGAAGATGCGGCCGGAGTCGGCCAGGATGACCAGGTCGGTGAGCGCGGGACCGTAGGCGGCACCGCCGGCGGCCGGCCCGACGACCACGGAGAGCTGCGGCACGACGCCGGACGCCTTGGTCATGGCGGCGAAGACCCGGCCGACGGCGTGCAGCGACTCAACGCCTTCGGTGAGTCGCGCACCGCCGGAGTGCCAGATTCCGATGACCGGCACCCGTTCGCGGACGGCGACGTCGTAGGCGTGCACGATGTGCTCGCACCCCTCGCCGCCCATCGCGCCGCCCTGGAAGCGGGCGTCGCTGCAGAAGGCGACGACGGGAACGCCTTCGACGCGGCCCATGGCGGCCAGGACGCCGCTCTTGTCCTCAGGAGTGATCAGCCGCAGCGAGCCCTCGTCGAGCAGCGCTGTCAGGCGGACGACCGGGTCGCGGGGATCGGCGGGCTCCGGATCGGAGCCCTCGCCCACCACCCGGTTGTCGAGCACCGTCATTAAGCCCCCTTGAAGACGACGGTCACGTTGTGGCCGCCGAATCCGAACGAGTTGTTGACCGCGGCGATGTCGCCCTGCGGCAGCGCGCGGTTCTCGCCGTGGACGAGGTCCACCTCGATGCCGTCGTCGATGTTGTCGAGGTTGATGGTGCGGGGGACGATCCGCTCCTGGAGAGCCTTGATCGTGAAGACGGACTCGATGCCGCCGGCGCCGCCGAGCAGGTGCCCGGTCATCGACTTGGTCGAGGTCACCAGCGGGTGGGTGCCGATGGCCTTGGCCACCGCCTGCACCTCGCCGACGTCGCCCGCGGGGGTCGAGGTGGCGTGCGCGTTGACGTGCTTGACGTCGAGCCCGGTGATGCCGGCGTCGGTGAGCGCCTGCGTCATGGCCATGATGATGCCCCGGCCCTCGGGCTCGGGCTGGGTGATGTGGTGGGCGTCGGCGGAGTAGCCGACACCCGCGCAGTACGCGTAGATCCGCGCGCCGCGCGCCTTGGCGTGCTCCTCCGACTCCAGCACGACGATGCCGGCGCCCTCACCGAGCACGAACCCGTCGCGGTCGCGGTCCCACGGGCGGGAGGCGCCCTGCGGGTCGTCGTTGCGCTGGGACATGGCCCGCGCCGCGGCGAAGGCGGCCATGTTGAGGCCGTGGATGGCGGCTTCGGTGCCGCCGGCCACCACCACGTCGGCGCGGCCGACCCTGATCATGTCCATCGCGTACCCGATGGCCTCGGCGCCGGAGGCGCACGCCGACACCGTGGCGTGCACGCCCGCCTGGGCGCCCAGGTCGAGCCCGATCCAGGCGGCCGGGCCGTTGGGCATGAGCATCGGCACGGTGAAGGGCGACAGCCGGTTCCAGCCGCGCTCCTTCCACGTGTCGTATGCGCTGAGCGTGGTCGAGATGCCGCCGATGCCGCTGGAGACCACGACGCCGAGCCGCTCGGGCGCCACCTCGGGAGAGCCGGCGTCCTGCCAGGCCTCCCTGGAGGCGACCAGGGCGAACTGCTCGCTGCGGTCGAGGCGGCGGGCCTCGGGCCGCGGCAGCACCTCGGTCGGATCGACCGCAGCCGTCCCCGCGAACTTCACGGGGACGGAGTCGATCCAGTCCGAGGTCAGCGTCTCGACGCCCGACTGACCGGCGAGGAGCGCCGACCAGGTCGAGGTGACGTCTCCACCGACGGGCGTCGTCGCGCCAAGCCCGGTGACGACGACACGTACCCGGTTCGCACTCACGTTTCGCGCTCCTTACTGATCAGTTCGGGGTCTGTCGGAGTCAGTTCTGGATGAAGTTGAGGACGTCCTTGACCGTCTTCAGGTTCTTGAGCTGGTCGTCGGGGATCTCGACGCCGAACTCGTCCTGGGCGGCCACGGCGATCTCGACCATGGACAGGGAGTCGATGTCGAGGTCGTCCACGAAGTTCTTCTCGGGGGTCACGTCGGCGGCCGGGATGCCGGTGATCTCGTTGATGATCTTGCCGAGGCCTTCGAGGATGTCCTGCTCGGTGGCAGCCATGTCGCTAGTTCTCCTTTGGTTTTCTGGGTTCTGTGCGGACGTTGCCGCACAAGCTTGGATGGTGTGCCGGGATCCCTAGGGGATCTCGATCACTTGGCCCGCGTAGGTCAGCCCGGCGCCGAAGCCGAGCACCAGCGCGAGACCGCCCGAGCGGACCTCGCCGCGTTCCAGCATGCGCGAGAGCGCCAGCGGGATGGAGGCGGCGGAGGTGTTGCCCGCGTTGACGATATCGCGCGCGATCACCGCCTTGTCGGCGCCCAGCTTGCGGGCGATGGCTTCGATGATGCGCAGGTTGGCCTGGTGGGGCACGAACGCCGCCAGCTCCGACGGGTCCACGCCCGCGCGGGAGCAGGCCTCGAGGGCCACCGGGTGCAGCGCGGTGGTGGCCCACCGGAAGACCGTCTGGCCCTCCTGGTAGAGGTAGTTGTCGCGGTCCTTGATGGAGATCGCGTCGGCCTTGTCGCCGGCGCTGCCCCACACCACGGGGCCGATGCCGGGCGTCTCGGACGGGCCGACGACCGCGGCGCCGGCGCCGTCGGCGAAGATCACGGCGGTGGACCTGTCGGTCCAGTCCACCCACTGCGACAGCTTCTCCGCTCCGATGACCAGCACGTTCCTGGCCGATCCGGCGCGTACGGCGGCGTCGGCGGTGGCGAGCGCGTAGCAGAACCCGGCGCAGGCGGCGTTGACGTCGAACGCGCCGGGGGCCTTGATGCCCAGCCGGTGCGCCACGATCGCGGAGGCGTTGGGGATCTGGGTCTCGAGCGTGCAGGTGGCCACGATGACCAGGTCGACGTCGTCGGGGGACAGGCCGCTGGCGGCCAGCGCCTTGCCGCCGGCGATGGTCGCCATGTCCTCGACCGACTCCCCGGGCGGGGCGACCCGGCGCTCCTTGATGCCGACCCTGGACTGGATCCACTCGTCGTTGGTGTCCATGGTCTTGGCCAGGTCGTCGTTGGTGACGATGTTGGCCGGCTGGTAGTGGCCGAGGGCCAGCACCCTGCCGCCCGGGGCGATGTCGGGAATCTTCACTTGGTCAGCTCCCTGGCCGCGTCGAGGTCGTCTGGGGTCTTCAGCGCCACGGTCTGCACGCCGCGCAGGCCGCGCTTGGCCAGCCCGGTCAGCGTGCCGCCGGGCAGCAACTCGATCATCTTGGTGACGCCGAGGCCCGCCATGGTCTCCATGCAGGCATCCCACCTGACGGGGTTGCTGACCTGCTTGACCAGCCTCTGGAGGAACTCCGCCCCGGTGGTGACCGCCTGCCCGTCGGCGTTGGACAGGAGCGTGGTCCCGGGGTCGGTGGGGACGACGCTCCAGGCCGCCTCTCGCAGGCTCTCCACGGCCGGGGCCATGTGGTGGGTGTGGAAGGCGCCCGCAACCGAGAGCGGGATGAGGCGGGCGCGGGCGGGCGCGTCCTCCTTGAACGCGGCCAGCTGCTCCAGCGTGCCGCCTGCCACGACCTGTCCGGCGCCGTTGATGTTGGCGGGGGTCAGGCCGTGCTTGTCGATGCCGGCCAGCACCTCCTCCTCGACGCCGCCGAGCACGGCGGTCATGCCGGTCTCGGTGACGGCGGCGGCCTTGGCCATGGCCTCGGCGCGGGCCCGGACCAGGCCGAGCGCCTGCTCGCGGGTCAGCACGCCGGCCAGCGCGGCGGCGGCGAACTCGCCGACGCTGTGGCCGGCCAGCACGTCGGGGGTCACGCCGAGCGCCTCGGCGGAGGCCAGGGCGGCGGCGACGAGCAGCGGTTGCGCGACGGCGGTGTCGCGGATCTCGTCGGCGTCGGCAGTGGTGCCGTAGGCGACCAGGTCGATCCCGACGACGTCCGACCAGGCGCCGAGTCTGTCGGCCAGACCGGGCAGCTCGAGCCAGGGAGTCAGGAAGCCCGGTGTTTGGGCACCTTGGCCCGGGGCGACGAGTACAAGCACAAAATCCACCTTGCCCTGTAGAACTCCGACACGCGGATGGAGATCCGTACGAACTTTGTCCTGGGTGATTTGTAGGAATCCTACAGTGGGGATTTCGGCGCCATTACGTTAGGGCACCCCACGTTACGGCGCTCTCCGAGAGCCGGCCGAGGATGAGCCCGACCTGCAGCGTGAAGGCGGACCTGCCCTCGGTGGGCTGATATCCGGTCAGCTCCGTGATTTTCTTCAGGCGGTAGCGCACGGTGTTGGGGTGCACGAACAGCAGCCTGGCCGTCGCCTCCAGCGAGGTGCCCTGCTCCAGATACGTCGCCAGCGTGTCCAGCAGCGGCGTGCCCGCGAGCGGCAGGTAGACGTTCTCGATGAGTTGTTCCCTGGCGTCGGCGTCGCCGTCGAGCGCCCGCTCGGCCAGCAGGTCCTCGGCGTGCACCGGCCTGGGCGCGTCGGGCCAGCCGGAGGACGCCTTCAGCCCGGCCAGCGCCGCCCTGGCGGACCTGGCGGCGGCGTGCAGGTCGGGCACCTCGGGGCCGATGACGATGGGGCCCACGCCGAAACGGGCCACCACCTGCTTGGCCGCGTCGTCGACGCTGCCGGCGCCGCCCACGATCACGATCAGCCGGTCCGCCTGCACCCCGGCCAGCAGGTCCATGCCGATGCGGCGGCCCTTCTCGCGCAGCCCGTCGATGACCGCGCGCGGGTCGTCGTCGGGCGCGTGGCCGGCGATGACGACGACGGGGGAGGAGGTCCAGCCGAGCGCGGCGGCCCAGGAGTGCAGGCCGTCGTCCACCTCGCCGCGGACGAGGGCGTCCACGATCAGGGCCTCCAGCCTCGCGTCCCACGAGCCCCTGGCCTCGGCCTCGCGGGCGTAGACGTGGGCGGCGGCGAAGGCCACGTCGCGCGTGTAGCGCAACATGGCCTGCTGGAGCTGGTCCTCGCCGCCGGGGGCGGCCAGCTCGTGGGTCTGGGCCTCGACCACCTCGACCACGACCCTGACGATGTCGACGGTCTGCTGGAGCGAGATGGACCGCTTGAGCTCGCGCGGGGCGGTGCCGAAGAACTCGATGCTGGGGGTGGGCCGGTCCTGGCCCGCGTGCTGGAACCACTCGACGAACGCCGCGATCCCGGCCTGGGCCACGAGCCCCACCCACGACCGGTCCTCGGCGCTGAGCGCGCGGAACCACGGCAGCTGCTCGTCCATGCGCGCCATCGCCGCCGTGCCGAGCGAGCCCATGGCCCGCTCGAGCCTGCGCGTGGTGTCCTCCCGGGTCCGGTCTGTCACGCCTCCTAGAGTGCCAGGTCCCTTCGGATGACCGGAACGGCGGTTCGCGCCGGTCCTAGATCACGGCCACGGCGGTGATCAGGCCGATCGCGACATGGGTCACCGCCAGCAGCCGCGAGCCGGGCTGCAGCTTCTGCTCCTTGACCAGATCGCGTACGGAGATGCCGACGACCCGGTCGAACACCAGCATCGCCACCGTCTGCACCACGATGCCGACCAGGCCGAACACCGCCGTGCCGGCGAGCCCCTCCGCGAGCCGGCCGCCGGAGGACCAGATGGAGGCGGCCACGATCAGACCGACGGCGGCCAGGGCGGAGGTGGCGAGCAGGGTGGCGTTCGGGTTGCGCTCGCTGCGGATGATCTCGCTCAGTTTGCCGGGCGTGGCCCAGTCGATCACGTAGAAGCCGACGATCATCAGGATCACGCCGACGGCGGCGTAGGAGGCGATGGCACCCGCGCCGCGGGCGAGGGTCTCAAGAAGGGTCACGTCAGTTCCATTCGTGGAAGAGCATGTGTCGGGAACGGGTCATGGAGCAATGCGATGCGGGACGAACGAGGAGGTGTCGTCGGTGATGAGGCCGGTCGTCTCCCTCATGCCCAGCCCGGCGGCCTCGTCGGCGACGACCCAGGCGCCGAGCACCGGCCGCTGCCCCTCGAACGCCGGCAGCGCCTCGAAGCCCTGGAATACGTAGCCCTCCCGGCCGTAGATCCCCGGCGTCTCCTGGGTGCCCTCCGGGGTGACGATACGCATCGAGGCGCCCTCCCTGCCGAGCAGCGGCTTGGCGATGTAGGAGGTGAGGTCGCGGGGGCCGTCGAGGTAGGCGGGCAGCAGGTTCGGATGGCCCGGGTCGAGCTCCCACAGAACGGCGAGCAGCGCCTTGTTCGACAGCAGCGTCTTCCACAGCGGCTCGATCCACGTGGCGTGCCGTACGGCGTGGCGCCCGAAGTCGTCCGTCAGCATCCACTCCCACGGGTAGAGCTTGAACGCCGAGCGGATCACGCGCTCCTCGACGTCGACGAAGCGGCGGTTGAGGGCGTCCCAGCCGATGTCCTCCATGGCCACGGCGACGGTCTGCAGGCCCGCCTGCTCGGCGGTCTCCTGGAGGTAGGCGACCGTCATGGCCTCCTCGCCCGTCTCGTCCGCGTTGGTGAACGCGAAGTGCGTGGGGCCGGGCGGCAGCCGCAGCTCGCGCCAGCGGTCGATGAGCCGCTCGTGCAGCGAGTTCCACTGGTCGTCGTCGGGGAAGACGTCCTGCAGCCAGAACCACTGCACGACCGACGCCTCCACCAGCGACGTGGGCGTGTCGGCGTTGTACTCCAGCAGCTTGGCCGGGCCGGTGCCGTCGTAGCGCAGGTCGAAGCGGGCGTACACGTAGGGGTCACGGCGCTCCCAGGAGCGCGCCACCTCCTCCCACGCCCATTCGGGGATGGCGAAGTCGGCGAAGCGCCCGGCGGAGACCACGTGCTCGACGGCCCGCAGGCACATGCCGTGCAGCTCCTCGACCTGCGTCTCCAGCTCCTCGACCTCGTCCATCGAGAAGACGTAGTGGACGGACTCGTCCCAGTACGGGCGGCTCAGCCCGGACGGGTGGGCGGCACGGTGGTAGGCCAGCCCCTGGCTCTCGATCGTCTTCTCCCAGTCGTTCCTGGGAGTGCCGTGTTCGCGGCGCATCTCGTCAGCTCCCGCCGCTCCAGCTGCGGCCGAAGCCGCCCCGCTGGATCTCCTTGCCGCCCCGGCTGGTGATGTTCGTGTCGGACGGGCGCAGCGTGGTGCCGCCCTCGACGCGGTTGCCCACTCTCCGCCCGCCGTAGTACCACAAGTAGGCTCCCCGGGATCCCGCGTAGTAGACCCTGGTGCCGTCGTCGTCGCAGTAGTCCTCGTCCACGACCTCGTACGTGCCGTCGTCCAGCCGGACGACGCAGTCGGCGGTGACGTCGTCGTCGTCCTGCACGGCCGCGCAGTAGCCGACCACCATGACCGACAGCACACCGAGTACGACCAACGGGACGATCTTCGACGATTTGCGCGGCGGTTCGTTGGGCGCCTGCGCCGGATTTGCCATCAAACTCCTGCTTTCCTGGGCCGATCAGCCTAGCGGTGGCCCTTGTCCCCGTTCAATGTGTATGCCCCTGTGGTTGCGGTTCTCTTGGGTATGAATGGACGCATGGAACCGGTCGAGGCCCTGCGCGAGATCGCCTTTCTGCTCGAGCGCGCGGGCGAGCCCACGTACCGCGTGCGTGCATTCCGCCGCGCCGCCGCGGTCGTCGACGACCTGCCGGAGGAGGAGCTCGTCCGGCTGGCCCGCGGTGGCGGGCTCGGCGACCTTCCCGGCATCGGCAAGGTCACCGCCCTTGTGATAAACGAAAGCCTTGATGGGCTGGTTCCTACGTACTTGCGGAGAATGCGGGCAACTGCCGGCATCGAGCTGGACGCCGAGACCGCCGAGCTGCGCGCCGCGCTCAAGGGGGACCTGCACAGCCACTCCGACTGGTCGGACGGGGGCTCGCCGATCGAGGAGATGGCGGAGGCGGCCATCGGGCTCGGGCACCAGTACTGGGCGCTGACCGACCACTCGCCGCGCCTGGCCGTGGCCAAGGGGCTGTCGGCCGAGCGGCTGGAGCGGCAGCTCGAGGTGGTGGCCAAGCTGAACGAGCGGCTGGCGCCGTTCCGGATCCTGACCGGGATCGAGGTGGACATCAACCTGGACGGTTCCCTGGACCAGGAGCCCGAGCTGCTGGAGCGGCTGGACGTGGTGGTGGCCAGCGTGCACTCCAAACTGCGGATGGGCGGGGAGGACATGACCCGGCGGATGGTCACCGCCATCGCCAACCCGCTGGTGGACGTGCTCGGCCACTGTACCGGGCGGGTGGTGCAGGCCGGCGGGAAGCGCGGGGTGAAGCGGCCGGAGTCGGACTTCGAGGCGGAGCTGGTGTTCGAGGCGTGCCGGCGGTTCGGGGTGGCGGTCGAGATCAACTCCCGGCCGGACCGGCTGGACCCGCCCAAGCGGCTGATGCGGCTGGCGTACGAGATGGGGTGCGTGTTCGCGATCGACTCCGACGCGCACGCCCCCGGGCAGCTCGACTGGCAGCGGTTCGGGTGCGAGCGCGCCGCCCGGTGCGGGATCGAGGCCGAACGCATCGTCAACACCTGGCCGCTCGACCGGCTGCTGGGCTGGATCGGCGCCGCCCGGTGAGATCCCGGCACCTCCCGTCCAAGTCAGGAAAAAGCGGCCGTCGTTGCGTGGCGGGAAAGCCCGCCTCGGCGTACTCTCCCCGGCAGAGGGCCCTGGGGCAGTGACCGAAGCGTGAGACCCCTGTGGCCGCGCGGTTACCTGGGTGTCCCGGGGCTGCCGGGCGCCCCGCGATTGTCGGTGGCACGGCGTAGCGTCTCGGCTGTGAACCGTACCGACCGGCTCTACGCGTTAGTCGAGGACCTGCGCGCCATCTCGCCCCGCTGCCGCTCCGCCCGCGAGCTGGCCAAGCGGTTCGAGGTGAGCGTCCGCACGATCGAGCGCGACATCACCGCCCTGCAGGAGTCGGGCGTGCCGATCTACGCCGAGCCGGGACGCAAGGGTGGTTACGCGATCGACAAGAAGATGTCGCTGCCCCCGCTCAACTTCACCCCCGCCGAGGCCGTGGCCATCGCGGTGGCGCTCAGCCGGGCCGGCGACCAGCCGTTCGGCCGGCAGGCCCGCAGCGCGTTACGCAAGGTCGTGGCCGCGATGCCGGGGCCCGAGGGCGAGCTGGCCAGGGAGCTGGCCCGGCGCGTGCAGCTCGTGCGCCTGCCACCCGAGCCGGGCGGCGAGATCCGGCCGCTGGGCGGCGAGGGCATCTCGCGGGCGATCGAGGAGGCGCTGCTGCGCCGCCGCGTGCTCAGGCTCGACTACGCCGACGCCAAGGGCGCGCTGACCTCGCGCGACGTGGAGCCCGGGGTGTTCCTGGGCGGGCGCGGCGGTTTCTGGTATCTCGTGGCGTGGTGCCGGCTGCGCGACGACGTGCGCGTCTTCCGCCTCGATCGCATCGCGGCCGCCACCGTCACCGCCGAGCGCTGCCCCGACCGGCCGCTCGAAGGCTTCGCCACCGACGTGCCCGAGATGGTCGTTCACGGAACTTTGCTCGATTAATGATGGGGAAACACCGACATAGGGTTGTCGCCATAGAGATACATCGTTGTCTTGTTCTAGAAAGAGGAGACGATGATGGACAACACGGTGACCTGGTTCGAGGTCGCGACCGACGACCCCGAAGGCGCCCAGCACTTCTACGGCGGGCTGTTCGGCTGGACGTTCGACCGTGGCGACGATGGCCCGCTCGACTACCGGATGATCGGCTACCCGGGCGGGGAGCAGCCCGCCGGCGGGCTCTTCAACACCAAGGGCGAGTTCCCCAACCACGCGATCTTCCACGTGCAGGTGGCCGACGTCGAGGAGGCCTGCGCCAAGAGCGAGTCGCTGGGCGGCAAGGTGATCACGAAGGTGATCGACGACGGCGCCGGCACCGACTTCGCCTACATCCACGACGTCTCCGGCAGCGTCTTCGGCGTATTCCACCGCAGGTGATCACCCGCTCGCCGGCCGGGGCATGCGCCTTCCCCGCGAACACCCCGGCAGGCGAGCGGGCCGCTCCCGAGGGCAGATCCCCGGAGCGGTTCACCCCCTCGCCCTGGACTCGCCGCCGATCGCCGAGCGGCGGCGCGTCCAGGGCACCTTCACGACAGGGTCAGAAGGCGGCCGTGGCGAGCCAGCGCTCCAGCAGCGCGCGGTCGCCGTGCACCGTAAGCCCGTCGGGGGAGCGGCGGCCGTAGAGCAGGAGCAGCAGGTCGCTCACCGGGCCCCGGACGGCGGCGTCGCCCTTGGCGTGGCCGCGGGTCCAGGTGATCTTCCCGGCGGGGCCCTGCGTGATCGTCCACTCGCCGTCGGTGTCGCTCGCGTGGAGGTGGATCGTGGCCCCCTCCACGCCCAGCTCGGCCAGCGGCCGGGTGACCCAGGCGGCGTACGGCAGGTTGTGCAGGAACTCCTCGATGCCGTCGATCGCCGTTCCCGCCGGGATCTCCGGGTCGACGCCGAGCGCCCGCGCGGGGGCGGCCCGGGGCCCCCCCCCCACGGAGAGCATACGGCGCGGCCACCAGGGCGCCCACCCGGCCGGGGCCCCCCGCCCCACC